>JALZVA010000081.1 GCA_023301335.1 Akkermansiaceae bacterium | reverse complement strand
CCATTATCATCAATATGGCTCACCATGAAGCCGATCTCATCCATATGCGCGGCGGCCATGATCTTTTTACTGGAATCTTTCCCTTTCTTAAGAGCTGTGACATTACCCATCGCGTCTATCGAGATATCATCTACTAGGCCTTTTAGCTCCTTGATGACGAGTTTTCTAATCTCAGTCTCATACCCAGGAGCGCCAGGGACTTTACAAATTTTTTCTAGTAGCTTGATGTCGATTGTCATAAGGGGAAACATAGGGTGGAAGGGTAAAGTATCCAGAATATTTTTGGCTCTTGATAGATTTTTTAAAAAGAGAGAAACTCTGCGACTCATGAGTTTTTGCTCCATAGCACCGATCTATAAAATTTTAGAATACAGTGTGTTCGGGAGGAGACTTCAGCGGGCCAGAGTGTATCATCTGGAAAGACTGGAAACCTGTTTATCAGATAATTCTTCCGTGATGGTAGTGGGGGATGGGGATGGGAGATTCACAGCAGAGCTGCTGCGTGTGCGGCCTGATCTGCGTGTGGATTATGTAGAATGTAGTAAGGGGATGGTGAAGCTCGCACAGCAGAGAATTGAGCAGTTAGAGGTAGGGGAGTCGGTGCACTGGGCTACGGAAAATATAAATGAATGGAAGGGGAGTGGGTATGATCTAGTAGTTACCCACTTTTTGTTAGATTGTTTTGAAGGAGATGATTTAACACTCTTAATAGATTCTTTATACGGGAAGTTAAACTCTAGGGGCTACTGGCTGAGTTCAGATTTTAACCCCTCGGTGGGATGGTGGGCACGCATTTGGGTGAAACTGATGTATCTATTCTTTCGCCTAGTAGCTTCTTTAAAAGCGAGTCATTTAACACCCTTTGAACCTTTGTTTAAAACGCTGGGGATGAGTTCAGAAGCGGAGTTTACAAGTTTCCGAGGGTTCATCTATTCCTCTTTGTGGAAGAAGGAATGAAAAGAGCGTGAGTGATCTCTGTTAAGGTCTGCGCTCGTTTGATGAAATTTACAAGGAACCACGTTTTATAGAAATCCTCGCATAAAAAAACCTGCGCCTTGATAGACGTAGGTTTTTTAAAGAGCGTTACTCTACTCCGAGGAGTAGATGAGAGCAGAGTGATTTAGTTCACTGCAACTGCCTCAGGGCCAGTTTCCCCAGTTCTGATGCGGATAGCCTCATCAATAGTGGAGAGGAATACTTTACCATCACCAATTTTACCTGTATTAGCACTACTTACGATGGCTTCAGCGACTTTAGCAGCATCTTCGTCATCGACTACCACTTCGAGTTTTACCTTAGGGAGAAAGTCCACTGTGTATTCACTTCCACGGTAAATCTCCGTGTGTCCTTTTTGACGGCCAAAGCCTTTAACTTCAGTCACTGTCATCCCCTGCACGCCAACCTCGGCAAGAGCTTCTTTCACTTCCTCCAGCTTGAAGGGCTTGATGATTGCTTCAATTTTTTTCATAGTTTTGTATCGATGTTAGATTTACAGTATAGCTAGACAAGCATGTTTCGTGCCAAGATGGGGAGATAACGTCATAAGCTATAATTTATAGTCTTATTTGATAGCAGATTTCCTGTTTTTTGCAAGGATCAATCTTTAAAAAAGATACTTGGATGAGTGGCAGGGTGGAGGAGGAATCACTAGGGGGTTGGTTCTTTAAACGGAAGTAGGGTCGTTATAGGGTGATGATCTGAGTAAGGGCTCTGCACAGCTGTGTTCAATAGGCTGAGTGTTTCCCCAAAGTGTGGGGCAAGCCTGTAGGAGCCAGATTGATCAGTGGGGTGGGAAAGGAATGATTTCACGAAGATCCAGTCGAGTCGGTCTCTCCCAATCGGGCCAATCGGGCGGGGAACAGAAAAGCTGGAAGTGAAGCCCTTATACCAGGTCCTTTGGTTAGAGTTTGATAAAGTGCCGGCGTTTCCATGAGTCGAGCGAGCCTTATTGCCACGAAAGTCGAAGGCAGTTTGATCCTCAAAACGGAAATTGCGGACCTGAGAGAACAGAGACTTTTTCTTATTGGGTAAGATGGCGGGAATATTCCAAGCGAGAGGGTTCTTGAAGTTTTTGATACCGTTGAAGGCATTTCTAAGCTGATTAATGAAGGTGGCGTTAGCCAGCTGAAGAGCTGTGGTGAGGATATTACGTGGATCAGAAGCAGTGGTTACAGAGGCCTTCTTGATTGAGGTGGCGCTGAGGTCGCGTGATGCATTGTTAAAGTCGCCCGCCATGACGACAGGGTTTTCAATGTGCTTAATAGTTTCGAGGATTTCTTTTAACTGAGCGAGGCGCTGCTGAGGAGTGGCTTTGATTTCGAGATGAATATTGATCACACTGAGAGTTTCATGAGGGAGATCTGGGATATGTAGATCGACGCGTGTGAAGCCACGCCCCCCCGTTTTGACTTCTCTCACCGGACTAAAATGAAATGCCGTTTGAGAACTGAAGCGTCTTATTTTTTCTGCAAAATCAGTTTTTTTAATTTCCCGTGTGTACCAGTCATAAGGGGCACTCTTGAGGGGGTGGACCTGAACCCGCTTGATCGGGTAGCGTGAGAGCACGGCTACACCAAACACACCTTTATACTTAGCTGCATGCTCGGCGGAGATCTCACAACCATGGGTGGAGATGTTTTTGTTATCGAATTCCACATCCGTAGCTCCGAGGTAAACTGGATCAAGCTCTAACTGCTGTGGGGCATAGACGAAATTCATATCGAGTGATCTGGCGAGCTCTTTGGCAGCGAAGAGATATGAGCTACGGCAGTGACCAATGTCCATTTCTTGGCAGAGGAGGACATCTGAGGCAGCCAGCATAGCACGCTGTCTGAGTGCCGCCTCACGTATTTTATCCTTTTCAAGAGCTTTTGGTTTGAGGGATGCCTTGAAGTGGTCTTCGGATTGGAGTGACTTAGCGAGGTCTCCAATATGGATAGATTTTTCAACATTCCATGAAGAAATACGGAGAGCCTCCCCGAAGGATGGGTAGTATTGATGCTTGGGTATTCCGTTTTTTCTGTATGCAGAATTATCAATGAAGGGAGAGGAGAAGAGCTTATTCGCCTTAGCTGAAGCAGAGGTATCCGTGCCGTGTGTTTTTAAGAGAGTGGTGAGCTCGCTGAGATTAAGTAGCTCGGGGGACGCATCTGCAGCTATTTGTTTTCCGTCAAGTGTTGCGGCATAGTTACTATTAGGATTTTGCTCAACCGTTTTTGTAGATTGGCAAGCTGATAGAAAGGTGAAAGCTAGCGCGAGATAGCTGTTTTTAAAGGAATGGAAGAATGATTTTGTCACGAGAAGAAAAAGCTTGAGGCAAGCTAGACTTAATTACTTAGGGTCGGCAAGGCTAGAGATATTTAAAATACTTTTTTATAAAACTTACTGATTTCCGAGTGAACTATGAATAGAACAAAATAGTAGCAATAACGCAAATGTGTTGCATTATTGAAATTAATAGCTATAAGTCGATCAACAAGTCACTATTCTTATGGAAATCACCTCAGACGAAATCGAATTCAAAAACACTGCTAACGTAGACCGCGTAGGTATCTTTGCTTCTATCCTTTGCGCTATCCACTGCGCATTGACCCCTGTATTACTCATCATGATGCCTACTTTTGGGAAAGCATGGGCTCATCCTGCCACACATTGGGGAATGGCTATAGTCGTGATCCCAATCGCCATATTCATGATGCGTAAAGGATATCAGAAACATCGTAAAAAGTGGACCGTTGTAGCAGGTTGTTTGGGAGTGTTATTCATCATTGTCGGAGCCATTCTACCTTATACAAAAATTGGGACAGCTGGGGAAGCCTCCGCACTAGCGCAAAATTCAGCCATTGGTAATCAAACTCTAGGTGGTGGGTGAGGAGCGAGTTCTGAAGCTGGTTCAGCTTCTGGATGTGTAGATAACTGCTGCCCTTCGATTATAGTGAACGAAAATGGTGAAAAATCTCTTTATATCCCACCGGCGAGTATTGTGACCACGCTGGGAGGACTTTGTTTGATTTTAGTTCATGGAGCTAACTTGTGTAGCTGCTCCGTGTGTAAATTGAAGGATAAAGAGTTTGAAGAAGCATGCTAATGGAGGCATCTCAAAAACTGAGAATATTACTCAAGGATTGCGCTGCAGGCTTTTATCAGCAGATGTACTTTCTGGGGAAAGATGTCATTCACCCAGCAGGAAACCAACTCATTGCAAACGGTTTTAAAAAGTCTCCATCATTGGGTCTTAAGGGAACGAGCTGCTACGCAAAAAAATCAGACGAAACTCTTATAGAGCTATATGGCTCTTGTGCCGGATTATACACAGAAGCCTCTAAATTAGTGTTCTTAAGGAAGCGGTGTCGCTTTTATCACTGGCTCCCAGAGCATCGATTGATTGCCGGCCAATGGTCGCAGGGCGATATCGATGCAGGAAGCCCAGAAGAAATATTCAACTCGCTTACAGCTTTATTGAAATGGTGGGTCGAGTATGAAGCCTGGATAGAGGGGAAGTTCGGAAAACACTACCGTGAAGAATGCTACAAGGAGTGGAAAAAAGTGAAAACTAAAGGGAGCTGGCTACCCCCAGATGTAGCTGTAGAGTGGGTAGCAGAATTTTTGAAGCAAAGGGAACAAATGAAACGTCCCAAACAACTTATTCTTGCTTAAGGAAAAAAATTGAAACCATCGCTTCGATGAAGGTGATCACAGTAAATGGGGACTGCTGAATTGAGGGCGTATATGCTTTTTGGAATCAGATTCTGATATTTGGAATGATATGAAATATCCATCCATTATTGTAGGTTTTATCGTTTTTATGTCGGTGGTTAAACTACGATTCTTAAATCCGAAGATACGATCAAATGCCCCTATTGCGTTTGGAGGTAAGCTGTAGCATGGAACAATTAGATGATGTAAATCATAGATTGACTGGAGGTGGGAGAGTGTTAGAAATGAGTGAAATTGCATATAATTATTCGGATTGGGTAAGCTAAAACATTACATTAAATAGATGAAACCATTCTACATATTAATTTTCATCCTAGCTTTAAACTCGTGTAAGCAAAAAAGTAAACTTTCTCAAGCTGAAGACCAGGCTGGAAAAAAATCTAGTGGTAATGAGGAACTTTCGTTCAGAGCTGATTTCTCTGATCTTGAGGGATGGAAAGATGACTGTAGTAAAGGGAGTCCATCGTCCTACAGCATCACTGGTGGGATACTTCGGATAAGTACGAGAGCTGAGAGCAGAGATCGTGTGAAAATTCAAACGGAGGAGCGGTTTGGGGCTGGGCTCTACACTTGGCGTGTTTTTGTGCCTACAATGGGTGAAGGTGATCAGGCTGGGATAGGTGCATTCCTTTATAAAGATGATAAGCACGAGGTCGATTTTGAGATTGGGTATGGTGAGCTTTCTGTGCGCGAAGATCTGAAGGCTGAGCCCAGTGATCTAGTCTGTTACTGTACATCTCAGGGGTATCCTTTTAGTTCTGATAAAATTCTCATTAAGCCGGAAAATTGGTATATTTTTTCAATGGATTTAGTCTGTGAAAAAGATGGGGACTATTTGGTTACATGGTTTATTGATGGAAAGCAGGTGAAGCAGCTTCAGTGTAGTTTTGGGGAGGAGGTTACATTCACATCTCACTGTAGTGTTGAGAACCTACTTTTCCTTGGTGAGCATATACCTACACAAGAAAATTATGGGCTTTTTGACTACTTTGAGTTCATTCCATCTTCTGTAAAAAGCATGGACAAAACAATGGTTTCAGACAGTAAGTAAAACTTAGTTTTTAAATTGATAATACCGCGCCTTTTGAGGTGAATGATCTGAGCTAGGCAGATTCTCCTCTCGTGCGGCGCTCGGTTTTTATTTTGAGGTAAGAGCCGAGGAAATGAAAAATAACGGGGAATATCCAGCCTAGTGCGATGCCTAGAACGAGGTAGGAGTTGAGGCACTGGATTTGTCCCCTAGCTTCTGGTCCGATGAGGACTTCTGCAAGCCATGGGCTGAGGTACTCTCGAAAAAGAGAGCCTAGTAAAAATATTGCCCAGCCGATGGCTACGGATTTTAGCCACTTCACGCGCTTCCAGCCACGGATGAATGGGTAGGCAATAGAAATGGCGATCATCGTTGGACAGATGAGTTTAATGAGGAGAACTCCCATAATTCATTAGAGCTATAGTTTTGAGAAAAATTCCCGAAAGTGGTGGTTTTGTAAATGATTATGTGGAATAAGTAAGGGCAAGTTTCATCTTAAATTGAAAGAATTAACGATATCATGTCATACTCTTATTATACACAAGCTGCTCTTATTGCTGATAGTTTATCTTTAGCTACTCATTGGGTCTATAACCAAAATAAAATCGGAAGGATGTTTCCTGATGGTGTGAAGGTGTTTCACGCGCCACTTTCAAATTATCATGAGCCAAAGTCGGCGGGTGATTTCACCCACTATGGAGATCAAACAGTGTGGTTGGCGGACTTCCTAAAAACAGGTGCCTATGAAGAAGGTAAATGGAAGGCTTATTGGTTAGATCAGATGAAGTCCTATGGAGGGTATTTAGATGGGGCGTCTAGGGCTACAATCGAGAATGAAGGGATACTTCCGTCTGGTTCGAATGATTTAGCGGGAGCTGCACGTATAGCTCCTTTGTTAGATCAAAAATTAGGGCAGGAAGAGTTAGTTGCTGCGGCACGCTCGCAGACAGGATTAACGCATGGAGATATGGTGGTGGTGGAGGCTGCGGAGTTTTTTGTCCGTGCGGTGAAGGCTGTGGAAAATGGGGCTAGCTTTGTTGAGGCGCTTCAGAGGGCTGGAGATGAAGGTAGTTATAGGGAATTACCTGTTAAGGAGGATTTAGAGAAGGCGATGTCGCTCCAGACAGAAGACCACTTGAAGGCGGGAGCGGAGCTAGGCCTGACTTGCCATACTCATGAGGCATTTCCCTTGGCGCTTTATTACCTGATTCATTTTGGTGAAGACTTTGAGGAATGTATGAGTATGAATGCGCTTGCTGGTGGGGATAACTCAGCGAGGGCGATGTTGATGGCTCTGTTATTTGCTGCAAGGAAGGGAGGAGAAGTATCACCTTTATATGGGTCTCTTAATATGGGGGCTCCGGCTTCAACTGAGCCTTCAAAAAAAGAATTCACGGCTGGGAGTCATGAAGTTAAGATAAACTCTAAGAATGGGCAGTTAGCTGCGGTGTTAGAGTATCCAGATGTGCCACTTAAAGCGGTGGCTTTATTTGCGCATTGTTTTACGTGTGGGAAAGATTTTCTTCCAGGAGTAAGAATCACGCGTGCGTTGGCAAAGTGTGGGATCGCAACTCTACGAGTGGATTTCTCTGGGATTGGGACTTCTGAGGGAGATTTTGGGGCGACTTCATTTCTTACGAATTTAGAAGAGTTGTATACGGCAGACGCGTGGTTAGCTGAGCAGTTATCGGCACCTGAAATCATGATCGGCCATTCTTTGGGTGGAGCTGCTGCGTATGCGGCTGCAGGAGATTTGAAAAATGTGAAGGCAGTGGTGTCGATTGGTGCTCCTGCCGACCCAGGGCATGTGGTACATCTTTTTGAAGATTATCTTGAGGAGATTGATAGTAAGGGTGTGGCTGTTGTGAAGCTGGCAGGAAGGACGTTTAACATAGGTAAGAAGTTCATAGAGGATATGAAAAACCATGACCAGGGGGAGAAGCTGAAGACTCTGAATGCGCACAAGTTGGTGATGCATGCTCCTGATGATGAAACCGTATCTCTCGAAAATGCTGGGCAAATATACTCCCAGCTAACACATCCTAAATCCTTTGTTTCACTTGCTGGTGCAGATCACTTACTAACAAAGTCTAAGGACTCTCAATACGTTGCGAAGATGATCGCGGTGTGGGTGGAGCGGGCGCTGAGTTAGAAATTCATTTGGGCAAAAAGAAGCCCACCTCCTAAGAGGTGGGCCAAATGGCAACCCGTACGGGACTCGAACCCGTGTTGCCGCCGTGAAAGGGCGGAGTCCTAACCACTAGACGAACGGGTCGCTTTTAGTGGCTCTTCCGAAGAAGACGCGGGCGGAAGTAATCACGGTTCATATGGAGATGCAAGATCTTTTTTATCTTTTTGGAGATTTTTTTTCTGAGGGAAAGAGGAGGAGATATTGGAGCTGGAATTGGAGAGAAATGAGGGGATTTGTTGTGAATCTTTTAAATAAGCCCTTGAGATCCGAGCTAATAAACTCATATTGCTTTCCAACACTTATTTATAATGTCTATTCCGCAACAAGAACTTCAGAATTTCGCGTATGATTCCAAGATCGAGGGAAACATCATCTTCACTCGTGTAGACGCGGCGATCAATTGGATGAGGAAGAACTCGCTCTGGCCTATGCCTATGGGTCTAGCTTGCTGCGCGATTGAGCTGATGGCGACAGCGTCTTCTCGTTTTGATATTTCCCGTTTCGGGGCAGAGGTGATGCGCTTTTCTCCACGTCAGGCGGATGTGATGATCGTGTCGGGGACCGTTACTTATAAGATGGCCTTGGCTGTGAAAAGGGTCTGGGATCAGATGCCTGAGCCTAAGTGGTGTATAGCGATGGGGGCATGTGCTTCTTCTGGTGGAATGTTTCGGAGTTACGCGACCTTACAGGGGATTGATCAATTGATTCCTGTGGACGTGTATATTTCTGGCTGTCCTCCACGCCCTGAGGCATTGATTGAAGGGTTGATGAAGCTGCAGGAAAAGATAGCCAAAGAGGAGTCATTAATGGCGCAGAAGGCTGAGCCAGTTAACTAATTTTTTTAGATCATGAGTAAGGAAATCTTAACATTACAGAGTACTTTTAAAGAGGCGATCGTCTCGGTTAAAGAGTTCAGAGGTGAGCATACGGCAAACGTGCGCTTGGAGAAGCTGTTCGAAGTAATGGAATTTTGCCGCAAGGATTTAGGGTTAGATTTTTTGGTGGATATTTGCAGTGTCGATCATGAGTCGAGAGACCCACGTTTTGAAATGGTGTATGAGCTTGCGAAGGTGGATGATAGTTGTCATCTCCGTATTAAAGCTGCGGTGGCTGAGGATGAGGAGGTTCCTTCTGTGGTTGCTCTCTGGAAAACGGCGAATTGGCATGAGCGTGAAGTCTGGGATTTGATGGGGATCAAATTTTCAGATCATCCTAACCTTAAGAGAATTTTAATGTGGGAGGGTTATCCTTACCATCCGTTAAGAAAAGAATTTCCTCTTGCTGGGAAACCTACTGAGATGCCAGATGTGGCGTTCACAGGTGTAGCTCCGATGGAAGGAGGGCCTTTTGTGACAAGTTCTGGCGCCACAGATACAGTCTCAGCTGAACCGCGAGCGAAAGGGGAAAGTTAGTTCTGGTAGAGCTAAGGTAATCCCTTTATACTGAACCAATGCGAACTTTTGCCATTGGTGACATACATGGATGTTCTGTCGCTCTGCGAGCCCTTATTGAGTATATAGGTTTGGAAGAGGAGGATACACTTATCACCTTGGGTGATTATGTGGACCGGGGCCCAGATAGCCGAGGGGTGGTGCAGCAGCTGATAGATCTAAAAAAGAGGTGTAACCTA
>JALZVA010000080.1 GCA_023301335.1 Akkermansiaceae bacterium | reverse complement strand
CAATGCTTAAGAAGTACCATCCACTCTTCATCTCTATTCACGCCAACCATCCTAAAGAGCTCACTAGCGAGGTGCAGGAAGCCCTAGGCAAGCTCGCAGATGCAGGCGTCCCCTTAGGTAACCAGAGCGTCCTCTTAAAAGGTGTCAATGATAGCGTAGAAGTGCAGAAGGCATTAGTCCATAAACTCCTCATGTGTAGAGCGCGTCCTTACTACCTCTACCAGTGCGACCTTATCGAAGGTTCATCCCACCTCCGCACCTCAGTGGATACAGGGCTTGAAATCATCGAACAGCTACGTGGCCACACCACTGGCTACGCCGTCCCTCAATTTGTCGTGGATGGCCCGGGAGGAGGAGGGAAAATCCCTCTTAATCCTCAATATATCCTTAATAAAGATGAGCAAACGGTTTCTCTCCGTAATTACGAAGGGAAGAAATTCAACTATCCGCAGCCTCAAGCTCAGCAACAGGCCGCAGAGCTTGAGTAAAAATTTTCTAAGCGTTTCAGACCAAATTTGGTGCTAAAAAACTGACTTATCATGGGGATACCCTCTATTTTTTAGATACCTTTTTATAAAAATAGGCGTCTTCATTCCTAAAATATAGTCTCAAAGGATAATCAAGTCACGCCAGTTCACCATACCTCAATTTGTGAATATCCCACCTCTTTGTAGAAAATCTCACTCGCGGGAAACTTGAATGAGTAATCAGACACACTAAAAAATCGCTTCTACTTTAACCATTGGAGATCATAATTTACGCTTGAAGGCAGTACAAATATAGATAAAATCTAAGCATTCATGTTAAAGAACATCGCCATATTGTTAGCCTCGTTAGCATCCTGCTTTGCTGGAAATAATTTAGCAAGCGATGAAGAACGCTACGAGGGTAAGGAATACAAAACTGCTTTCTACAACCCCAAGGATAACCCACAGCTGCCGAACATTCTCCTCATTGGTGACTCCATTTCCATAGGATACACTCAAGATGTTCGTAAAACTCTACTTAACAAAGCCGATGTCTTTCGCATCCCTAGTAACGGGCGGAACGCAGGACACGGTGTCCTAAAAATTGACCAATGGCTCGCGATGAAGCCCGGCAAGTGGGATGTGATCCACTTTAACTGGGGGCTTTGGGATCTCTGCTATCGCAACCCCAAATCTAAAGCCCAAGGCCACCGTGATAAGCTTCATGGCACGCTAACCGCCACACCAGAGCAATACCGTGCTGAGCTCGAAAAACTGGTCGCTAAACTCAAAAAGACCCAGGCCACACTTATTTGGTGCTCAACGACCCCCGTGCCAGAGCACGAAGCAGGCCGCAAGCTTGGCGATGATTTAAAATACAACAAAATCGCTCAAGAGGTTATGCAAAAGAACGGAATCGCTATCAATGATCTCCATGCCCACGCTCTACTCAAGCAAGATGCAATTCAAGATAAAGAAGGTGATGTTCACTTCAACAAGGATGGTTACCACTACCTCGCTAAAAAAGTAGCTCTAGAAATAGAAACAGCACTCTCAAAATAACACATTTCCGCAAGAAAATTACAATCTACACGTATCACTAAGTATTATGAAAAATCGATTTTTCACCTTCCCTTTCCTCATCAGTTTTTGTTGCTATTCCCTTTCACATGCTTCAGAAAAGCCGAATGTAATTTTCGTTTTTTCTGATGACCATCGTTTTGATTCATTAGGAATGACAGGCGACCCCGTTACCCAAACCCCACATCTTGATACGCTAGCAAGAGAAGGCGTGTTCTTTAAAAATGCTTACATCACCAGCCCCATCTGTGGCCCAAGTCGAGCCAACATCTTCACGGCTCAATGGGAGCGCAAAAATCGAATCGGCTTCACCAACATTTCTCAGAATGCAGTCACTCAAGAAGCCTTTACTAACAGCTTTCTAATGAAGCTAAAACACGCTGGCTACTCCACAGCCTTTATCGGCAAGCATCACACCAGGATTGTCGATCGAAACAACTCCCCCTTGAAGCAAAATATTGATTTCTGTTATTACGGTAAAGGACACCTAGGTTTCCACCCCGGACGGAAGCATAAAGTGTTTTCAAATCTCAAAAACAAAACGCAAATTGAAGGACTGTTTGAAGCCACCGAGGCTTACCTAAAGCCTGGAAAAGACTTCGATTATTTTTACCAAAATGCCGACCCTTCACTTAGAAAATGCCTAAGTAGGCGTAACCCAGATCAGCCCTTCTGCGCCTGGATTAACTTCAATCTCCCGCATCAGGCCAGCCTCGGAGGAATGGGCTCACAGCCGAATGACCCCAGTTTTTACCGAGATCTCTATCAAGAGCAAGTTGATGAGCTCCCACTTCCCAAGGATTATCCACAAGACAGTAGCCTTCCAGAAGAGGTTCTCAATATCTCAGAGATGGAGAACTACTATCGTCTCAATGAGAAACGACTACTCGATACCAAATTAAAAACCGCCCGTGCTGTCTATGGCATTGATCAATTTATCGGCAACTTAAGAAGTCTCCTCGTGGAACTTGGTGAGGAGAAGAACACCATCATCATTTTCTCCTCGGATAACGGCCTCCTCTATGGTGAGCACGGTATCGGCGGAAAAACTATGCTCTACGAAGAATCCGTGCAGGTACCCTTGATGGTCTACTCTCCATTTTTTGAAGAGAAACAGCGTGGCGTTCAGCTCCCTCATCTCGCTGTCGGTCAAGATATCCCCGCCACACTGTTAGACATTTGTGGTGTAGAGGTTCCTGATAGTTACCAAGGAGTAAGTCTCCTCCCCCTCATCCAGGGACAGAAGGTCGATTGGAGAAAAGACATCTTTCTAGAAAATCTATTCACAGACCAAGGCTACCCACGCCAAGAAGCCGTGCGTAGTGAGCACTTTAAATACATCCGCTATTTTAGTAGAGAAAAAGACCGTAAACAGTATCTACCCGATGGAATCCCCGGTGAAACCCCCATTTATGAAGAACTCTTTGACCTCCGCAAGGATCGTAAGGAGCAAGTCAACCTTGCCAACGACCCAAACTATCAGAGCGTCCTCAAAGCCCACCAAAAACGATGTATCGAACTGGCAAAAGAACTCTCGCAATAGCATGAACAAATTAATCACTCTAACATGCTTATTGCTGGGTTTAACTTCTCTCTCTTCCGCAGAAGTTCAGCCCAAGCCTTCCGATCAAGCCAAGCCTGCAGCCAGCGCTGAGTTCCCTGGGGTAAAGGTGGATTACCGAGGGTATGCTCGCTACAATGGCATAAAAACTTCAGCTGGCCATTTTTCTGTTATTTGCCCTAAAGTCGACGCACCAGGGAAACCTTGGCTCTGGCGGAGTCTCTTTTGGGATAATCTCACCGCCATCAACACCGCAGATTTGAAGCTTGTTGAGCAGGGCTACCACATCGTCCTCGCATTTGGAGATGTCTCTGGTCACCCTAGGGGAAACGCTAATATTGACGCCGCCTACCAGATGGTCACCACGCAATATGGTCTAGCAAAAAAATGCTCGATGGGCTCCATAAGCCGAGGCACCCTTTCACTGTTCCGCTGGGCCACGAGTAACCCCGAAAAAGTTGAGAGCATCTACGTTGATAATGGCGTTTGTAATGTCTTAAGCTGGCCTGCCGGCTCCAAAGTTCCAGGTAACACCTCAACGGGCAGTGGAGATCCGCGGTCATGGAAGCTTTTTAAAAAAAGTTTTGGTTACACCAGTGATGCGGAAGCTTTACTCACTAAAGAAAGCCCAATCCACCTTCTGGAGCCATTAGCAAAAGCCAAAGTACCCATTCTTCTGGTCTGCGGAAACAAGGATAGAGCCGTCCCCTATGAGGAAAATGATGCACTCCTAGAAGCGCGCTACAAGAAACTCGGTGGCCCTATCAACGTGATCGTCGAGGATAAAGGACACACTCACGGTATGAAAAACCCTACGCCAATACTCGATTTCATTAAGAAAAATAGTATAGTTTTTCATCCCCTTCGGTAATTATTTTAAACAAATACCCCCCTTTGAACCGTCTCTTAGTTAAAGCTAAACTAGCCAGTCCGAAAGCCTCTTAACTTCTCTACACCGAATCATACAAGAAATATTAAAAATTGCGAAAGAGTAGATTCAACCTCTATTTACGATAAAATAAGTAATTTTTTACGGCTTTAGAGAAAAATTTAGGGAAAACTTTAGTAGCAAATAATATAAAATATGTCACACTTATGGTTATAAATTTACGTTTTATCTGTAGTAAAATCAACTCATGAAAGTATACTGTACACATTGTAATCAAAAATACAATATCGACGAGTCAATGCTCGGCCAAGAGATAAAATGCCAGCAATGCAGTCAGCTAACAGTGCTTAATCTGCCTGCTAACGAGAGTAACCAAGCAAATCTAAGCTCAGCTTCTCAACAACCTCTCTTTAATTCCAGCGCAAAGCCACTCTCCGTCCCCAAAGCTCCATCTAAAAAGATAAATTTAGTAACTCCGATGGTAATCCTAGTGCTTATCGTCTTTGGCTACCTAGGGTATAAAGAGTTCGAGAAAATCAACAATGATTCTACTACCCCTGCCGGAGAGTCTGTAATCACTGAAGTGAAAATCGTTGAGCCAGATTCGATAAAAGAAGGAATCGCGAAAATCGAACCTGAACCTGAACCTGTAAAAAAAATAGATACTGGGGCGATTTTAAAACCCGAGGTTATTGCCAATGTTGATGCTGCTAGAAATGAAAAAGGAAATCTGTTGATTTCGAATTTTAAGGATGTTGTCGAACCCTTCGCTAAGAAGCATTGTATCACCTGTCACGGCCCTGAAGATGATGAGGGTGACTTCAGAATGGATAAGCTGATGAATACAGGTTTGATAAGATCTGAAGCCGATGCAGAATACTGGCAAGAAGTGCTGGATATCCTTAACGTCGGAGAGATGCCACCGGTTGAGGAAGAGCAGCCAACTAGGGATGAAATGACAGCTATGCTGGACGCCCTTTATCAAACTACCGCGAACGCTCGCGACATTATTGCTAGTAAGGGGACCGGTGTGATGAGACGGATGAATAGTCGGGAATACACTAATACCATACAAGATTTATTAGGCTTAACCGTTCCTGCAAATACCCTTCCTCAAGATAGAGGAGCATTCGGTTTCGATACACTTGGTGCGGATCTCAATACAACGCCAGCTGAACTTCAGGGCTATATAGATGTGGGCCACACTCTGATGTCAAAGGTAACAGCAGATTATGCATTCGGTAGAGAAGTTCCTGAAAAAATGCTCAGTATTTTTGGTGATATCAGCAGAACGCCTAAAGACTCAGAAGCTGAAGAGCTATTTAAGCGCTTTGTCATTCGATTATACAGCCACCAGCCTGTTTCAATCAAGATGGTCAAAGATATGACAGCTATTTTTAAATTTAATAGACGTAAGAGCACTCCATTCTGGGAGGCCACATCTATTGCATTTACCTGTGCTCTAGCATCACCAAATTTAATCTTCGTCGTTGAGAAAGATGTTGAACTAGACCAACTGGACATAGCGAACCGCCTGTCACTCCTTCTCTGGAGTTCTGTCCCTGATCTAGAGCTTATTAAACTCGCTAGAGATGGTAAACTTACTAACCCGGAAATTTACTCAGCGCAATTTGACAGAATGGTGCAGGACCCCAAGGCGGATCGCTTTTTCAATACCTTTATCCATCAGTGGCTAGAGCTTGAGCGCTTGGAAGTGGTAAACTTTGATGGAGAAATTTACCCTAAACTAAAAGAGAAGGAAGCAGAGTTAAAGGAAGATATGACAAAGGAAACCTTAGCTTTCATGCGTCACCTCATTCGAAAAAACAAACCCTCCAGAGAAATCGTAAGTGCTGATTTTACAATGTTAAATACCCGGCTTGCCAAACATTATGGCGTAAAAAACTTTAACGAAAAAAAGGGTGAATTTTCCAAAGTTATTCTGAAAGGAAAAAACAAGGTAAGAGGCGGTCTACTAGGTCAGGGTTCTGTCCAGATGCTAACCTCAAATGGAGCTAGAACGTCTCCTGTAGAGAGAGGAGTTTATATTCTCCGTAAAATCTTAGATAGCTCTCCCCCACCCGCTCCTGCAGATGTGCCCGAGGCTGAAGACGTCACAGGT
>JALZVA010000079.1 GCA_023301335.1 Akkermansiaceae bacterium | reverse complement strand
CACAGCATAATCAGGGAAAGCTTCACTGAAGAAATAAAAATAAATACCAATCCACCAAGGAGGATGACCATCATTCTGGCAAACTGTGGCACCGTCGTCAGCAGGGTCTCGCGTAGTATTCCGAGATCATTCGCGACTCTGGCACTGAGCTCACCTGAGCGGGATTCCATAAAATAACTCATGGGTAGTTTAACCATTTTGGAAAACACATCTTTTCGGATATCATTCAGTGCAGCCTCACCAGCTTTAATAAAGCCGACCACACGGAAGTACGCGATAAATGCTTGGAGAAACAGCACACCAACTAAGGATAGCACTACCTTATTGATCTTCCCTGCGAGCATTTCTTTATCGATCGTATCACGCTCCGCACCCATCGAACCACCTATCAAATCAGCGAGAAAAAAAGGAAACGCCAACGATAGAGCAGCAGTGATAAACAGCGCAATCAATGAAGGGAGAAAAATACTACGGTATTTCCCCATGTAGCCATATAGGCCCAATGCATCTTTTAGGGTTTTCCCCACACTCCCCTTCTTCTCCACCTGCTTCGACATGCGGGGATAGAAAACTAGAATGCAAAAATGGTCAACTACGCGTTTAATTACTTATCCCGCCCCCTTTCTCCAAATCCTCGTCGTCAAACGTATGAAAAGTGTTGCCTTTCAAAGAATTCTCCCATAGCAAGCGCATCTCAATTTTCCCGCAAGTTACTATGACTGAACTCTTTCGTAAAAAAAATGGCACCTATAAGGATGACATTCTCTCTGGCGTTACTGTCGCCTTACTCCTTGTGCCTGAAGCCATCGCCTTCTCTTTCCTAGCTGGAGTCAGCCCGATGGTGGGACTTTGGTCTGGAGTTTTCGTTGGCCTCATCACGTCTATCTTCGGCGGACGTCCTGGGATGATCTGCGGAGCTACTGGTGCGATAGCTATTGTCGCAGCTGCGGCCTTTAAATTAGGTAAAGAAAAAGGCGCGGAAGCGATCGAAAACGGTCTTCAGGGATACACTCCCGATGATATTGGGATGCAGTACCTTGTGGCCACTCTTCTTATCGCAGGAGCCATCCAAATTATCATTGGTGTTTTAAAGCTCGGAAAACTAGCCCGACTCGTACCTCACCCGGTAATGATGGGATTCCTCAATGGACTCGCCATCATGATCGCTTGGGGGCAAAATCTCTTCTTCAGAACCAACAATGGAGAAGATGGTGAAATCAAACTCGAATGGATGGAGTCTAGCCAAATCGGTCTATTGGTTGGCCTCATCCTCCTCACCATGGCAATCATCCACTTCTTACCAAAATTCACTAAGGCAGTGCCCGCCACCTTAGTCGCCATCATCACTGTCTTCCTTGTCGGCTTTGCTTTCCCAAGTGGCATCAGAGATATTAGTGATATTTTAGCCATGCTTAGCCCTTCTGGTGAAGCCCATATCGATACCGGGTTCCCACTTCCTATCAGTCTCTCGCAAGTTCCCTGGGGAGACGCAGCATTCTACTTTGCGGTCGCTCCGATCGCCGTCACCATCGCTTTCGTAGGTTTACTCGAATCTCTCCTCACCTTGCAGTTGATCGATGACATCACCGAAACACGTGGCCAAGGGAACAGAGAATGTATCGCCCAAGGAGCCGCTAATATCAGCTCAGGTATCTTCGGCGGTATGGGAGGGTGTGCCACCGTCGGGCAGTCTCTCATTAACATGAGCAATGGCGGGAGAGGTCGTACCTCTGGAGTAGTCGGCGCGCTGACTCTGCTGGTATTGATCGTCTTCGGTTCTGGAATTTTAATGAAAATTCCCGTGGCTGCCCTTGTCGGAGTTATGTTCATGATCGTCATAAGTACTTTCCAATGGTCTACTTTTAAGTCTATCAACCGCATCCCACACAGTGAGATTCTAGTCATTGCCGTGGTCACTATCGTCACTGTTATCACGCATAACCTCGCGATCGGTGTAGGTGTAGGTGTCATTCTCTCAGCTCTCGTGTTCGCCTCGAAAAGTTCTAAGCATATCATCGCCGAAATCGTCTCTGACTCAGAAGAGAACAGCGAGCGTATCTATGCTCCAGAAGGCGTCCTCTACTTCGTTTCTGTAGCCGATTTTCAAGAACAGTTTAGCCCTTCATCTGACCGAGAAAATATCATCATCGACTGTGAAAATCTCCGCGTCATGGACCTCTCAGGACTAGAAGCCATCAATAGCCTCGCTGATAAATACCGCAAAGCCGGTAAAAATCTAAAACTTCGTCACCTCTCTCCAGACTGCCGTAACATGCTCAAGAAGGCTGGTAGTATTGTAGAAGTCGAGGTCTTACCTGATGACCCATCCTACTCCGTCGCAAGACTGAGAATGAATGCTTAACATTTTATTTTAAAACAAGCCCCTTGAACCCTCCTGCCTACTCATCGCACACTTTGTGCGATGAGATACGTTCTATTGTTTACCTCCCTATTCTTCCTCTCCATCTCTAGTTTAATGGCTCAGAGCGAGCTCTTTAAGCTTAAACAATTGGTTGAGACCAAGACCGCTCCATCTGTTACAACTCTTCAGGGTTTAACAGATGGAGTATTTATTGATTTTGGCAAGGCAGCGTTTGGCACAATCGAGTTTTAGGCCAGTTCTGAAAATGGAGATGAGATCGTATCCATTCATCTCGGGGAGTTGATCTCGAAAAATGGTAAACGTATCGATAAAAATTCAGGGGGCTCACGTCGTCACCGTGAAATGACCAAAACTCTTAAGAAGGGAACTCATTGGTACCGTGCCAAAATTACTGTCGATAGGCGAAACACTGCAAAAATGGCCATCTTCATGCCTGACTATATTGGTGAGGTCATGCCCTTCCGCTATTGTGAGCTAGAAGGCTACCCAGGAAAGCTTAAAAAAAAGAACATTCGACAGATTCGCGTACATTACCCCTTTAATGATAATGCTGCTTCTTTTAAAAGCTCCGACCCGGTTCTCAATGACGTTTGGGAACTCTGTAAATACAGCATTAAGGCCACTACTTTTTGCGGGCTATATATTGACGGTGATAAAGAGAGAATCCCCTACGAAGGTGACGCCTATATCAATCAACTCGCATACTACTGCCTAGACACCGAATACGCCATGGATTGGGCTAGCTTAGACTATTTTTTAACGTACTCTACTTGGCCCCTCGAATAGCCTATCTCGGAGCGCGATGAGCACGAAATCAAACCTCTTGATTTCGTCACTAACGCTTTCTATTACCGAGGGCTACATACCATGAGTAAACTCCTCTATAAGGCGGAAAAGAAGGATGAAGCTTATACCTTTAAAGAAAGTAATATTTAAAATCATCGTATCTACTACACCTTTTAGATGAGGTTTAGGACACTCACTCTCCATTTTGCTACCAGAAATTACTCTCTATTTCTGGTAGCAGTGGATTTACTTCACACTCTTTTTAGCTTTTTCTCTTTTAGCCTTCGGGGCTGGTTTCACAAATGACACGTCAGGATGTAAGGCTTTGACTCGCTCTTCTAATTGTGGCCTTGCAGGGAGAACTCTTAGTACCCGATCCATCTTTTCTAAGAAAAATGGAGCATCTTTAGGCATCACGCTTGAGTTAAAATCAGCGAGGTCAGCAGGCTTCACATTTATTCTATAGAGGGCATCTGTCATATACGCAGAAGGCTCAAAACCTCCTACAATGTCTACCTTAAGCTCAGGGGTAATGTCCTTCTCCATTCCCATGCACCAAAATGCGGCATTGACAAAATATCTACGTGAACTGGCATCTAGAAAATCTTCTGAAGCTCCAATAGAGGTGTAGAATACACGCGCGTCTTTTTTCTCACCAGATGGTGCTGTGTAGGAGTCTCTAGTCCAGCCGGCATTCACTTCTGGCTTTTGGGTATTCACATTGTCACTTCTCTCGAAGGTCTTCAACACTTGTACTTTCACAAGCTTTGTGGCATCCGCAGGAGGCTGAGACTTATACGCGCCATTTTTCCCGTAAAAGGACTCAATCCCCGTTAAAATAACATGCTCTTTAGCTGACTCCTCTGCCGTGTAAACTCCTCCTTCTCTATGATTTTGGCCGTAGTGGCTCTGTCCGGATTGTTTATTCCATGTATTTCCAAAGACCTGCTTCCCTAAACCTCCGTTATAGTCTTCCCCTTTATAATCAAAGTTTAGGATACTCCACTTTCCTTTTTGGTCATTAAATGCGTGTGTAGAAGTTCTCATTCCAGCAATCGGCCCACCTCTCTCAAGATAATCTACAATGTGCTGAGCCTGATCTTCAGGAAGATCTAGAAAGCGTGTGAATAGCACTACGAAATCCGCTTGCTTCAACACGTCAAGATCTGGCATCTGTTTTGAGCCAGGAAGGATATTCCCCTCTTCGTCTAGACCAAATACCACACTACATTTAAAACCATGATGTTTTGCCAGAATCTTAGCTAACGCTGGGCAAGTTTCCTCAGAGCGATATTCGTGATCGTTTGCCACAAACACAATGTGCTTCCCTTTTCCAACGCCCCCTTCTCCCTCATAGACGAGGGGTGCTGCTGAAACTTTAGATCCTAATAAGCAAAAGGCTGAGAGTAATAAATTTTTATGCATCTTTGTCATAAGATAATTCTTATCTATCTTGATGATCTCGTCAAGACGTCATTCCTTTCTAAAAAGACTTGTCAGACTAAATAATTAAAGTTCCATACAATCATGAAATATAGATATGCTACCTTACTCCTCTATACCACAGCTGCTCTTGCCACAGAGAAGCCTAACATCATCTATATTCTTGCAGATGACCTTGGCTACGGTGATGTGCAGGTTCTAAATCCAAAACGTGGTAAAATCCCAACTCCTCATATGGATAACCTAGCGGAGGAAGGAATGACTTTTACCGATGCTCACACCACTTCCTCGGTCTGCACACCCACGCGCTACAGTGTTCTTACTGGACGCTATAACTGGAGAACCAAACTCCAAACCGGGGTTCTTGATGGCTACGGCCTCCCTATGATCCCAACAGATAGGCTAACTGTGCCAAGCTTTCTCCAACAGCATGGGTACACAACTGCAATGATAGGAAAATGGCACTTGGGGCTTGAGATCGGAACGATTGACGGAAAAGTAGCTAAACCTGTCAGTAGGGGCGCTTTAACTAAACTCGAGGGCAAAGGGGCTTTCCCTCCTGAAAGTTTATCTAACATTGACTGGGATGCACCTATCAAAGGAGGACCGGTTGATTTAGGTTTTGACTCATGGTTTGGCATTACAGCTTCTCTTGATTTCCCTCCCTATGTTTGGATCAAAAATAACAAGTGGATGGCCTCTGGGACACACAGCAAGGTATTTAAACGTCCTGGGCCAGCTAGCGAAGACTTTGAAGCCATCGATGTCTTAGATAAACTTGCAGCGGAATCTGTAAAATTCATCGCTAACTACGATAGTGATAAACCTTTCTTTGCCTACCTCCCCCTGCCCTCTCCTCACACTCCCATCGTTCCCACTGCTAAATGGCGTGGGAAAAGTGGCGTGGGTATCTACGGAGATTTTGTGATGCAGACTGATGACTTCGTTGGTCAGATTGTTAAGGCTCTGGAAGATAAAGGAATTTCAGACAATACTATCCTCATTGTCACAAGTGATAACGGCTGCTCCAAGGCTGCTAATTTTAAAACTTTAGAAAAACATGGACACTTTGCCAGTGCTCAGTTCAGAGGATCTAAAGCTGATATTTGGGAAGGCGGTCACCGCGTGCCCTTCCTCGTCAAATGGCCTGAAGTTATCAAGGCAGGAAGCAGTTCTGAGCACCTTGTATGCCAGACCGATCTGCTTGCTACCTGTGCAGACTTAGTCAATGAGACCATTCCTACACACGCTGGGGAAGATAGTGAAAGTATCCTCCCTATTCTAAGAGGAGAAGAACCAGCGTTCTCTCGAAAAGGAATCATTCATCACAGCATCTCTGGACATTTTGCGTATCGAGAAGGTAAGCACAAGCTCATCCTTGCTTATGGTTCAGGTGGCTGGACATCTCCAAAGGAAACAAC
>JALZVA010000078.1 GCA_023301335.1 Akkermansiaceae bacterium | reverse complement strand
AGGGGCCTTGTAGCCATGCTTTTCATCGATGAGGAAACGCCCTAATGGTGTTTTATAAGAACCTTCCTCAGATCCTGTTCCATTACGAGCAGAGGAAATAGAAAAGCTCTCAACCACTTCTTCACCTTCTAGTAATTGGAGTCGCTGGTCATGGATAGTGATGAGAATTTTTTTCATACGGAATGCCTCTGTGAGTTTTATAGAAGAGCGCCTAGTAGTTAGATAAGGGAAAGAACGCACGCAGAAAAAATGCGCGTGCTATTTGTTTAGTGCGATGATGGAGTTATGCCCACCCATGCCGACTGCTATTTTCAATAAGGTGTCGTGACTTTCTAGAGAAGATTCAGGTAGGGAGAAAGGGGTAGAAGGGGACGTGAGCTTTGGTAAATTGGGTGGTAATAAGCCTTCTCTGAGGAAGTGTGTGCAGATAACCGTGTCGAGTAAGCCACTGGCTCCGACCGTATGCCCAGTGAAGGGCTTCATTAAATGTAGAGAGATGTCCTGATCTTTCCCAAGGGCATCGAGAAGCGCAGTTTGCTCAGCCTGTGCATGGAGTAAGGTGCCGCTGGCGTGAGGGCATACCGCTCGAATAGGAGCGTTATCTCCAAGAGCCTCTCTAGCTTGTATGATGCAGTCTTTCAGACCTTCACCATCTTGAGGCATTCCAATAGGGGAATCTGCGTCAGAATTACACCAATACCCTAAAAGCTCAGGGCCGATTTTTTCCTCAGTTTTTTGGAGCACTAAGGCAGAGGCACTTTCCCCAGGATGAAAGCCAGAAGTCGCCTCTGAATAAGGATCATTGATGTGAGAGTTGGAGAGCACCCCTGTATTGATATAAGACTGAATGACAGAAGGAACGATTGGGAGCTCCACGCCAATAACGATGGCATGCTCCACGATTCCGCACCGCAGCATCATAGATGCCGTGCCTATGGCGTCAAGTGAGGCGGCACAGCCAGAGGAAACCACCTGCCAAGGACCTTTAATCCCCAGCTCTATGGTCACCGCAGAGGCGATCTCACCATGCATGGAGTTAGAGGCAGCCATAAGCTTAATCGCTCTACGCCCCGGCCAATCATGAAGCCAAGCATTTCCCCTGGAAGAACCTGCAATCACCGCAGCACGTTTGAGTTCGTCACCTGTCAGTCCTGCATCTTTCGCAGCCTCGCGGGCCACGTGAATAGAAAGCTGGGAAGCTGGTGCCCATTTTCTAGAAAGCATCAGCTCTCTAGGTTCAATCCAAGCTCCCATCAAGCTCCCAGTATCCATATCAAGATGGGGGAAATCTGATAAAGGTCGGAGCCCAGTTCTTCCTCCCTGGAGAGCCTGTGCATGCTCCTCAACGGTATTCCCAATACCGCTGAGTGAACTAATGCCTGTGATATTGATGGGCATAGAAAATAGAGGGCTCTCTCGCAGAAGCAGCTTAGCTTGTCTGACAAGGAGATGCCTCTTCCTTACAGCACGGTGAAGGGCTGAGAGGTTTATCAGGAGTTGCCTCTGGAGAGGTCATCGCAGGATTAGGTCGCTTCGCACTCAAGCCGAGCTTATCGATCAGCGCGAGGTCTTTTTCCACTGCTGGGTTCTTTGCTGTGAGGAGCTTATCTCCGTAAAAAATAGAGTTTGCCCCTGCAAAGAAGCACATGGCTTGAGCTTCCTCAGTCATCTGAGTGCGGCCTGCTGAGAGGCGCACCTTGGCTTTTGGAATGGAAATACGTGCGACTGCTATCATCCGCACAACATCAAAAATTTCCACCGGCTTGCTATCGCCCAATGGGGTGCCTGGCATCGGCATCAGAGAGTTGATTGGGACACTTTCAGGCTGTGGGTTAAACTCCGAGATTGTCTCGATCATTTTAAGTCGATCATCGGTATTTTCTCCCAGTCCTAAAATCCCTCCGCAGCAGACAGATAGACCCGCATCTTGAGCGTGACGGATCGTCTCTAGGCGGTCATCATAGGTATGTGTAGTGACGATGTTTGGGTAGTGCTCACGCGAGGTGTCAACATTGTGGTTGTAAGCTGTCACGCCTGCCTCTTTAAGTTGCTTAGCTTCCTCTGGGCCAAGTTGTCCAAGTGTCACACAGACCTCCATGCCGAGTTTAGAAACATCTTGAATGATATCTAAGACTTGATCGAAACGCTTCGTCCCACCGCGCACACCACGCCATGCTGCTCCCATGCAGAAGCGTGTAGAGCCAGTGTCCTTAGCTTGCTGAGCACGAGCCATGACCTGCTCTTTTTCCATAAGTCTTTCCACCTGGATACCAGAGCTGTGACGCGCAGATTGTGAGCAGTAAGAGCAGTCCTCAGAGCAACCTCCAGTTTTGATGGAAAGGAGCGTGCAGAGCTGAATTTCATTGTCATCCCAATGGGCTTCATGCACCTCACGCGCTTGCTTGAGTAAGCTGAAAAGTGGCTGATCGTGGAGTTTTTTTAGTTCGTCAAAGAGCATGGCTGTATGTAAAAGTTCTTTTAAAAGGTTAAAGCAAAAAAATGCTTAGCGGACCCAAGATCCGTTAATTGCAGGCATTTTACCCTGTCCTACGAGTTTGTAATCTGTTTTCCCCTTCGCGGCAATGATCGGATGCTTTAGCGACCTTCTCCAGACCTCGTTCATAGATTCCCCTGTGTAGCACCCCCAGCTTTGACTGATGCAGTGCTTCTTGAAGACCGATTTTTTGATTTTGTAAATATCCTTCTCATGCAGCCAGCACTTTGAGGCGGCACTTACTTTACAGGAGTAATCGAGCATGAAGCACCACCGATTGGAGTGGCCGAAGTAGTCAAAAGTAGCGATCGAGTTTTTTGGCTGTGTATTAAATGCCTTGATGACCTCAGAGCCTTTAGAATACCAGATGAGCTTCACATTCCGCTTTTTAGCCAGATCGCTGATCCAGGTTGTCAGTGGTTTCCCGTCTTCAGAGCCCCGGCGCGCGTATCCGTCTTTATAAACTGCCCAGACGATTTTACAGTCCTTACCATGTGCCTTGCGGAGTTCCACCATCCGTAGAGTGGAAGCGCGGATAAAATTAGCCCACCAGCGATCGTGCCGGCTACTCTCTACCCGTAAATCCTCCCACTGACGAAGCGCTGGCCCACCTGCTAAGATAAAGTGAACCTGCTCCGCTGCAAGAAGAGGTGAGAACAGTAAAATGAATATGAGATGAATCTTCCTGTGCATGGCTAGAAGTCTCTCAGTGCAAAGAGGGATAATCAAGTAGAATGTAGAGCGACGAAGGTCTGGAAAGCCAATAGTGAGATGGATACTCCGTAAGGGAAGCGATTTTTTTTTAGGGGCTGATGCGAATTTTTGGAATGATATTTGAGGAGTGTTGACGGTATGCCTCGAATTCACTTGCTGGGCTAGTTCCTTCAAGAATTTGTGAAAAGAGGGTAGAAATGCCGTTTTTATTTACCAAGGAGCAAGAGCCGTATTTGTTGGTAAATGGTTTGTTTTCGAATGCTAATTGAATCGCACCTTGGGTTTTAATAGTGCAATTTGATTGGTATGGGAATTTTCTATAGATAGGGAGTCTTCTATTTTTTGACTCATAAACTTTTAAGTAAGCTTGTTCAAATGGGACAGGAATTAATGCATCGGGTGAAGCTATGTAAGTGATTTTGATTTTGAAGCGTGTATTATAGTCCTCTGGATCACTAAGAGCTTCTACTTTTTCTAAGGAAATATTCGGATAGTAGGAAGAAATTATAGAATAAATAAAGGAATGACGTTCCTGTGGCGAATAGCCTTTGAAATATGATTTGTAATAGGCTTCCGCGTATCCGTAAAAAGTTATTGTATCACTTACTTGTAATTGATCTCCATGACGTTTGAGCTCTTTATCTACATCTATTCTATACTCGTTTGCGGAAGGCTTAACCTGAACGAGAGCGGAGCCTTCCTTTGTAATGGGGAGGATGTAATTATGCACTAAAGAATAAGGGGCGTATGTCAAAAGATCTAAACTGGTATAGGTAGGATCGATAACTTTGTTGGGTAAAGAGGGGCAGTATAAGACGAGGTGGTTAAATTGGTCTTCTGTAGGGATAGAGTGCTGGATGTTTTTTCTTGTGTGTGCAAGCGCTAGGTGACAGGGAATGTTGAGTCTGCGGAATAGATGCCAGAGTAAGAGGCTCTTGTCTTTACAATCTCCTGACTTGTCTTGGATTACTTTAAGTGCAGAAGCTGGCATGCGGCCACGTGGACCAAACTCAATTCCTCTATAGATGCAGTTGTGCTGAACCCAATCAATGGCTTTTTTGATCTTGTCCTCTTCAGATTTAGCCTCTTTGAGAATAGTATCGAGAGCTTGGTTTAAGCGTTTTGATTCTTTGAATTTTTCTTCAATAAAAGCGTAATAGTTCGCAGAGATATTTTCCCATGTTGTATGTGCGTCACCACAGAATAATTCACAAATAGTTTGAGAACTTGGAGGCTGATCATTTTCAT
>JALZVA010000077.1 GCA_023301335.1 Akkermansiaceae bacterium | reverse complement strand
AAAAAAAAGCTCCTCACTACCATGTGAAGAGCTCTTTAGAAAATTAGTTTTTCTATTTAATGCTTATGACGGCGCTTATAATTCAGCTTAGCAAGATTTGATCTAAGCATATTCTGAAGGTGTGCGTATTCCTCAGGATCCTGAGCTTGGTCAGCATTTTTGATGGATTCTTCAGCAGCCTTCACTGCTTCTTCAGCAGTCGCTTCATCGATCTCATCTTCTCCTAGAGCCATGTCAGTGAGAACACTCACCTTGTCTCCGGAGATTTCTGCAAATCCTGAACCGATTGCCATGTCGTGATCTTTTCCGTCCTTCTTATATCTCAGCTCACCTGGAGCAAGGGCAGTCACAACGGCCTCGTGAGAGGAAAGCACACCGATCTCTCCATCCGCACCTGGTAGATAGACATCTACTACAGTATCTGAGAAGATCTTCTTTTCTGGAGTTACGATTTCGAGATGAATCATGAAGTTAGATTAATAAATTAAAATAGTTCGCATTTCGGGCATCCTAAAATGCCCTTTAAGCTTTTCTCTAGTCGCGTGACACAGAGTCGATTCCAGCCTTCATGTAGAAGTTACCTTCAGGCACGCTATCCCACTCACCTGCGAGAATTTGCTCGAAGCCTTGAATGGTCTGCTCCACTGAAGCATACACACCAGGAACGTTCGTGAATACCTCAGCAACGTGGAACGGCTGGGTAAGAAAACGCTGAATCTTACGTGCACGGTAAACAGACATCTTATCTTCATCAGAAAGTTCGTCCATTCCAAGAATCGCAATAATGTCCTGAAGTTCCTTATAACGCTGAAGCACACCCTGAACACCACGAGCTATCTTATAGTGACGCTCTCCAACAACATCTGGAGAAAGTGCCTTAGAAGTTGATGCAAGAGGATCAACCGCTGGGAAAAGTGCCTGTTCTGCAAGAGAACGCTCAAGAACTACTGTCGCATCAAGGTGCGCGAAAGTGTTCGCAGGAGCTGGGTCAGTCAAGTCATCCGCAGGAACGTAAACCGCCTGAAGTGAAGTAATCGATCCCTTCTTCGTAGAAGTAATTCTCTCCTGAAGTCCTGCCATCTCCTCAGAGAGTGTTGGCTGGTAACCTACTGCAGAAGGCGTTCTTCCGAGAAGAGCAGATACCTCAGAACCTGCCTGAGAGAATCTAAAAATGTTATCAACGAAGAGAAGAACGTCCTGTCCTTCTTCATCACGGAAGTGCTCAGCCATGGCGAGAGCAGAGAGAGCTACACGGAGACGTGCTCCTGGAGGCTCATTCATCTGTCCATATACGAGAGCTACTTTAGAGCCTTCTGACTTAAGCTTAGGAGTGCCGTCTTCATTGAGAATAGGGCCGTTATCATCGTGTTCTACAGCGATAACGCCAGACTCGATCATTTCCCAGTAAAGGTCATTCCCCTCACGTGTTCTTTCTCCTACACCAGCGAATACTGAATAGCCCCCGTGTCCCTTAGCAATGTTATTGATAAGCTCCATGATAACCACTGTCTTACCCACACCAGCACCACCGAATGCACCAACTTTACCCCCTTTAAGGAATGGGCAAATAAGGTCGATCACTTTGATCCCTGTTTCCAGGATCTCAGCAGAAGATGTCTGCTCTACTAAGGCAGGAGCCTTCTTATGAATAGAACCACGCTTACTCGCGTCAGGAAGCTCTACGTTTTCATCAACGAGATCTCCAGTTACATTAAAGATACGACCAAGCACCTGATCTCCAACAGGAACAGTGATAGATTCACCTCTATCCGTGATTGGCATACCGCGCTTGAGACCATCTGTAGCACTCATCGCAACCGCTCTTACCCATCCATCACCGAGGTGCTGCTGCACTTCGAGGACAAGTTTAGTTTCGGTGCCACTGAGGTTATAGCTTACCTCGAGAGCATTGTAGATATCAGGAAGGTTTGTTGCAGCTGAAAAATCAGCATCTACAACAGCTCCGATTATTTGGACGATAGTTCCGACGTTACTCATGGTTTTGTTATTTTTGTTGCTAGCGCTTAGTGATTGGCTTGTCGTTATGACGGTTAGCTTTCTCTATGTACTGGCGAGTTGGTTAATTCTTATATTAGATTGTGTAATTATTTCTGAGGAATGAATAGTTGATATAATACTATCTTTTACTCCATTGCCTTCATTGCGGTAGTGATTTCGAGAAGTTCTGCGGTGATCGCTGCCTGACGTAGTTTGTTATACTCAAGTGTGAGATCATCGATCATGTTCTTCGCATTATCCGTAGCACCTTTCATCGCTACCATTCGTGCGGAGTGCTCAGATGCTCTCGCCTCTACCATCATCTGGTAGATTTGGAAATTGATATAAAGAGGCAAGAGTGAGTCGAGCACTGTTTCCGGGTTAGGCTCGAACTTATACTCTGTCGCTAAGGCAGATGCCTTATCCGTCTCTTCCACAGCGTCTTTCCCGACACCTTCGTAGTCACGCTTTTCAGCAAGTGAGTCAGTTTCGATAGGTAAGAGCTGAGACACGTGAGGTGTCTGTGTGAGTGTGCTCACGAAGTCTGTGAATGCGACTTTGATCACATCGTATTCTCCGCTGAGGAATTTATCACTGAGGAACTTGGCAATCGGGCGTGATTGAGCAAAGGGAACTGGATCGTCCACCTCAAACTGAGCCACCAATTCGTGGCCAAATTTAACCACATACTGATTTCCTCTACGTCCTACTGTAATGTAAGCCGTATCTGAATTATGCTCGCTAGTGACCTTCTTGAATAAATTGGTATTAAGACCACCACAAAGACCCTTATCTGGTGAGATAATGAGCGTGAGTGTTTTGTTTCCCTCACGTTTTTCCAATAAAGGGTGAGACTCCTCATCTACATTTTCCTTAAGATTGGTAAGAACCTTGTTTAGCTGGTCAGCGTAACCACGTCCTGCAAGCGCCTGGTCTTGGGCCTTTTTCATTTTGGCCGCAGCGACCAGCTGCATTGCACGCGTTACCTGTGCAGTCTTCTTAACCGATGTGATCCGGCGTCGAATGTCTCTTAAGTTTGCCATTGTGTGGTCAGTAGTGAGTAATCAATTATGAAGTCTATTTTAGGGAAGCTCGTGCCTTCCTAAAAATTATTTCCAAGAACCTTTGAAATCTTTAAGTGATGAAGTAAGAGCGTCCTTCACTGCGTCAGTGATGGCCTTATCATCAGCGATCAGCTGAAGAACATCTTGCTTACGTGTGTCCATGAATTCTTCAAGAGCTGTCTGGCACTCCTTCACACGATCCACTTCCACGTCATCAAAGTATCCGTGCTGCATGGCAAAGAGAACTACTGTCTGCATCTGCATGGATGACGGTGAATACTGGTTTTGCTTGAAGAGCTCCACAATACGGAGACCACGGTCAATTTTTCCTTTAGTCTGCTCATCAAGGTCTGAACCGAACTGAGCGAATGCCTGAAGTTCACGAAACTGAGCAAGATCGAGCTTGGTTGTTCCTGATACTTTCTTGATCGCCTTTGTCTGCGCTGCTGATCCCACACGAGAAACAGAAAGACCAACAGAAATCGCTGGGCGGATACCCTGATAGAAGAGGTCTGTTTCAAGGAAGATCTGGCCGTCCGTGATAGAAATCACGTTAGTTGGAATGTAAGCAGATACATCACCAGCCTGCGTCTCAATGATCGGAAGTGCAGTGAGTGATCCACCACCTGCATTTTCTGAAAGACGTGCAGAACGCTCAAGCAATCTGCTGTGAAGGTAGAATACATCTCCTGGGTATGCCTCACGTCCAGAAGGACGCTTAAGGATGAGTGACACCTGACGGTAAGCTACCGCGTGCTTAGAAAGGTCATCAAATACGATCAAGCACTCTTTACCTTGATCCATGAGATATTCAGCTACTGCACAACCTGTGTAAGGAGCAAGGAACTGGTTCGCTGCCGAGTCAGATGCTGATGCTGATACGACTGTTGTGTATTCCATGGCGCCAGCTTCTTCAAGTGTGGCGATGATTCTCGCTACGTTACTTGCCTTCTGGCCTATTGCTACGTAGATACAGTAAAGTGGCTTATGGTTCTTAAGCTTACCTGCTTCCGCTGCACGGTTCTGGTTTGCTTGAGAGATGATGGTGTCGATAGCGATCGTTGTCTTCCCAGTGGCACGGTCACCAATGATAAGTTCACGTTGCCCACGCCCGATTGGCACCATGGCATCAATCGCCATGATTCCTGTCTGCACAGGAACAGAAACTGATTTTCTCTTAATGATACCAGGAGCGATTTTTTCTACTGGATAATCTGCAGAAGCGGCGATTTCTCCCTTTCCATCTACAGGGTTACCAAGTGTGTCAATCACACGTCCAAGAAGTGCTTCACCTACTGGGACAGAAAGAAGTTTACCCGTGGTTTTGCATTCGTCACCAGCTTTAAGCTTTAAGTAATCACCAAGAAGAACAACCCCTACTTCACCTTCTTCAAGGTTCATTGCAAGACCCGTTACTCCACCAGGGAATTCGATCATCTCATTAAGTTGAACGTCACTCAGACCTTCTACTTTAGCTACACCATCACCTATTTCACGGATGATACCTACGTTTGTCTTCTCTACGGTGTTCGCAATTCCTGCGATTTCCTGTTCTAGTTCCTGAAGGATGCTCATGGCTTCTTTATGATTAAATGGTTTGGGTTGCCCTAAGGCGGATTGTTTTTAGATTGTTGATTAAAACGCTTGTGAAAGACGGTCGAGACGAGATTTTAATGATCCATCCCAGACATCGTCGCCTTTACGGACACGAATACCGCCTAATAGTTCTGGATTTACTTTATATTCGAAAGTGAGGCTATCCCCATGTTTTTGTTTAAGCTCTGCTTCTACACGAGATGCCGTTGCAGCGTCTAATCCCTCAGCACTTTCCACAAGCACCTGATGGCGCTGTAATTCCAATCTGATGAGATTCTTAAGAGTAACAAGGATACCTTCGAAATTTCTAGGTTTTTTCTCCACCATTGCCTTCATGACTGTGCGGACAGAGTCCTCATTAAGCTTACCGTCCTTCATGCAGAGGCGGAAAAGGCGGCGAGCTGCTGATATAGCGTCTTTGGATGCTTTCATTAGGTCTGTGGAGTGAAAATTAGGAAACGTTCAAGTGACGCGCTTAGTTTTGAATAGCAGAAAGGGATTCCTCGTTGATACGGTTCTTATCTTCGTCAGATAAGACCTTCCCTGTCACATTTGCTGTGGTCAGTGTCACTAGGCGGCCAAAGTCGCGCTTTAGTTCAGCGACCATTTGCTCTTGCTCAGATTTCGCTGCTTCATGTGCTTTTGCGATAATTCCTTGTGCAGAGGCAATTGCTTCCTGATTCTTCTGCTCAGTCATCACAGTAGCGCCTTCTTTGGCTTCTTCGATGATGCGCTTTGCGTCAGCATTAGCTTGCTCGAGAGTTGCTGCAGATGTTGATTCTGACTCTGCTAATTGCTTCTCGATTCGCTTAAGCTTTTCTTCGCCCTCGGCAATACGGTTCTTACGCTGCTCAAGCATCGCTTGAACGGGACCGAACGCGAACTTTTTCAAAATGAATATCACCAGCACAAAGTTGATGAACTGTGCAACTAAGAGTGGCACACTAACGCCAAAATCTTGAATGATTTGTGTTAATCCTGCTGCACCTAAAACTGTGATCATTTGAGTAAAATTGAATGGTTATGTTTTGTGTTTTAGTTCTCGTCAGAACTCGGTGCGCCACCCCTGTGACACACCGAAATACTTAAAAATCTCGTTCGATTAGAGATTTACCGCGAACGCTGAAAGAATGAAGATACCTTCGATAAGCGCTGCAAGAATAATTGCAAGAACAAGAATCTGCTGAGCTGCACCTGGGTTACGTCCAGTTGCTTCTGCTGCTTTAGATCCAAGAAGACCGATTCCGAGTCCACCACCAAGTGCTGCTGCTGCAACGTAAAGTGACTTTCCTGCGAACGGCATAACTGCCTCTGCGAGTGTAATGATGTCTGTCATAATATTATATACTAGTTTGTCGTTTTTGTTTTCTGTAAGCCCCCACAGTTCCTATCCATGGTCAGACTCCGAAAGTGTGTCAGTGGCCTTCTTCCTCGTGGTGATCATGCTCACAGATCAATTTCAAAAATACCGCACAAAGCAAAGTGAATACCACTGCCTGCACGAGACCAACAAGAATTTCCATAAAGTAGAACGGTAATGATGGGAGCCAATTGAGATAATCAGGGGCTAAGCCCATTAGCTTACCCATTGTCTGTTCACCACCGTAGATATTCCCGAAGAGACGGAAAGAAAGCGCTACTGGGCGAATACAGATAGAAACAACCTCAAGAATACCAACCAAGAAGAAAATGGCAACCATACCAACCTTCATGATACCGGCGAACTGTCCTTTAGGAGCAAAAATATGGCAAAGGAAGCCTTTGCATGTGTTTTCTGTGATCGCCCAATAAAACCAAAGTAACGCAAAAGTGAACGCCATAGCCATTGTCATGTTAATGTCTGCGTTTCCTCCACGAAGAAAATATAAATCTCCCCCATCCTTACCGGCACCCACAAGACCAATTGTGCCCACACCCGGAATAAGAGCGAGCCAGTTAGTAACTAAAATTAAAAGGAATGTACCACCGAAGAACCAAAATGTCCGTTTAACAAGGTGCTCACCAAGAATACCTTCAAAGAAGCTATAAATGGACTCAATCACCCACTCCCCAAAATTCTGAAAACCAGACGGAACCATTTCCATTTTCTTAGTGGTCAGTCTCACAAAAAGAACAATGATAAGCACAGAGATCCAAACGGAGATGACCGAGTCAGTGATAAACGGAAGAATCTTATTCGCGTATAATGGAAGCTTCCCATCACCTCCCCCTGCCGCAAAAACCTGCGGTGAAGAAACTGCCAATAAAGATAGTGTAGCGAAAATTTTTCTCATGAAAGTGACTCGTGTTGCCGAATTAGGGGCGTTTGATAGCACTGGTAGCGAAAGTTTGCAAGGACTTTGTGAAAAATTTCACAAGGTTTCACAACCTATTGACGAAGCTAGAATTACAATCAGGAAGACAACTCTACTATTTATCATCATGAACCCTATTCATTAAAAATGAATCACTTGCCTCAACTCCAGTCAAAAGCCTCGAAGATTTACTCATATAGCAATATTCCACCCTAAATACACCTGAACCAATCAACTGATCGATTAAATTTTCCGCCGGAAGGCACCAGCAACCAGCCTTTTCTATTAATTCCAACCCTAGCTTTCCCATTGGCTCGAAACTCCTATAAACCACTTCAGTACACGCTAGCTTATCTGCTGAGGAGAAATCGAATGAAAAATCATACGCCTTCCCTGCATGTGAGATCGCACGCTCCACCGCCTCTCTCATTTCTTCCTTTTCTAGTGAAGAACGCAGCACGATGAACTCATCGACACGTAAAGTTTCCGATAAAGCTCTTTTCTTCACCCCATCTTTCCTTGCCTCAATCACCTCAAAACTCTCGCTATCCCCTACATTTTTAAAGCCCAATCGCTCCCTTTGAGCACTGTCTCCGACATAAAATGCAGCATGTGGCCAGTATCCAGGGAGGAATAAATTCGAAACCGCGTCCATATGTCTAGTTATAATCACATCTCCAGGAAGGAGCCCTTGACGCATTTCTTTAAAAATTTCCTCACCCACATTTTTAAAGGATTTAGAAAGGTGCGGCTGCTTCATCTCCGCGATTTGACTCCCGGACAACTTAAAGAGCTGAAACAGGGCTTTCGCGTAACTCGACTTACTCCTCCGCTTGAATGCATACCACCTGTACTTTAATCGTTTCCGCACTGCCTCAAGCTTACTGAATTCAAAGCTCTGATATTCTTCCTCTAGTAAATCCAACATCCCTCTAAACGTCTTCGAAGCATTCAACGCTAAGTAATCCTGCTGATGCACTTCATAGAACTTTAATGCCTCATAGAACGCTACTGTATTCATTGGGCTCGTGAGACTCGAATACAACTGAGTGAATGATTTCCGTGCCAGACCATAGCGCACCTCTGCCTGATCTAACTTTTCTAACAAAATCGGGCTAGAATCCGCCACCTCTATTATAAAACGTCCGACACGCATCAAAATAAGTGCAGTCGTTAAACCCACTGCGTAGAACGACAACTTCAACTCCCACGACTTCTCATCCTCCTCTCCCAGCAATACAGATTGGCATTCATTAAGCAACTCTAACAGATTACCCCTATCGCGAAGATAGGACACATAAACCTGCATCAATGCCTCATCATCACTCGGCAAAAGATAACCCCTCTTCTGAGCTTCACGCAGCCGCTCTAACAAACTTAACAATTTTCTCTCCTGAGGTATGTTAGAATACAATTCTAAAACTGATGTCGCATAGTTTTCAAGCAATCCTTCTAAGCTTTCTTTTTCCACAAAACCACTAAACTCTTCAGCGCCTCTAATGTCAACTATGACCGAAGGTTCAGAACAATCTAACAGATTTATTTTTCTGAAAATGCTGAAAAATTAGGGGGTAAACACTATCTCTCTCATTTTAGCAATCTCTTTTTTTAAAAAAAACCATATAAAATAAAGGGATTTTTTCACCTTTTATCTTTACAACTTTGTCAAAAAAAAAGAAAACATCTGTGCTATGAATAAAGCAGAATTAGTTGAATCAGTACAGAAGGCTCTTGGTAAGGAAACTACCAAGCGTGCAGCAGAAGAATCAGTAAAAGCAGTTCTCGAGTCTATCGCCAAAGGTGTTAAGAAGGACAAGAAGGTACAGCTTATCGGATTCGGGACATTCGAAGTAAAGAAGCGCTCAGCACGTATGGGTCGTAACCCTAAGACAGGTGAAGCAATGAAAATCAAAGCTTCAAAGACTGTTGGCTTCAAAGCGTCATCAACGCTTAAAGGCTCACTCTAATATCCCTTATCGGATTTTTAAAAGTCTCACCCCTTCTGGGGTCGAGGCTTTTTTGTTTTCTACAAAAATGGAACAGCCATTTATTTTCCCCAATTTGTGAATTGACGCCACCCCTTTTGCCGTTATGGTGCACACCTCTCAGCAAGTAAGCTTGCTAGTTTATACCTTATGGGGGCGTAGCTCAGCGGTTAGAGCAGGGGACTCATAATCCTTTGGTCGAGAGTTCGATTCTCTCCGCCCCTACTTTTTTTATAACAAGTTCTCTAAGGAACTTACAGCTGGAATCTCTTCTGCCTCGCTAAAGGCTAAAGCTGACGGAGTAAATCAAAAGAGTAAATCCCTGTGCTATGTCCATCGCCCCATTTTATTTGTAGAGCGTAGCCTCCGATTTCTTCTACACTGACTAATTCAAACGATCTTGCATTTAGCGACACTTTAGGCCTCACAACTCTTCCTAGCGCGTCAGGCTCCCCTTGGCAGCTGGCGCACGGACAGCTTCGACGAAGCTTTTCATGTTTGATATAGTTTTCCGTTCCGTCCGACCAAGCGATCGCTAGTTCGTCTCCGACGTTTGCCAGTTGAATTATCTTTTTCATCGTTAATGCTTAGTTCGCTTCCCAAAAATAGAGGAGCCGACTCTGACGATAGTGGCACCCTCTTCGATCGCCACGGCATAATCAGAACTCATGCCCATACTTAGACCAGAAAGTTTTTTTCCGAAGCTTATTTCTAAAGAATCGCGCAGTTCACGTGCATCGGCAAACCACTTTCTCCCCTCTTCTGGATTCTCCGCAGCTGGTGGTATGCACATCAATCCCTCCACAGAGATTTGCTGCAAGGCCGCTATTTCCTCCACTACCTCTTTTAAATCGTTAGGTAAAAAGCCATTTTTTTGCGATTCCTCCCCAATGTTCACTTGCAGAAAGACCTTAGGAAATAGGTTAAGCTCGCGTGCCATTCCATTCATATACTTGAGTAGCTTGAGAGAATCTACGCCATGTAGGTAATCAAACAAAGGTAAAGACTTTCTCACCTTATTTCTTTGTAGGTGTCCAACCATATGCCACTCCAGATCACCTGGGAGAGCCGGCACCTTCACCTCCCCTTCCTGCACCTTATTTTCTCCAAACACCTTATGCCCAGCATCTACAGCTAGCTTCACATGCTCTACCGGCCATGTTTTTGAGACAGCCATGAGCTTCACATCTTCTTTGGCACGCCCTGCTTTTTGGGTAGCCTCATCTACTTCAGCCACCACTCTTGCTAAATTATCAGCTACTTCAGACATGTCTTAAAAATGCTTTTAGAAATGAGATAATCAAGCAGAATTAGGTGTATTTTACACTATCTCCACCCGCTAAGAAAATGCTTCATCATATTCATAAATTCCATTCATCGAAAGAGGACTGCAGTCTGCTACATCTCCTCTGTGAAACAGCGAATCATAGTAATCGGCAATGGCATGGTAGGGTATAAGTTTTGTGAACGCCTTATAGAAAAGGATTCCGCAAAGAATTATCAACTCGTCACATTCTGTGAAGAACCAAGACCAGCCTATGACAGAGTGCATCTCTCCGAGTATTTTTCAGGGAAAACTGCCGAGGATCTCTCCATGTCGAAACTCACCTGGTATGAAGACAATGGGATCGAGCTCCACCTCAACGAAAAAGCAGTTGAGATCAAGAGAGAGGAAAAAGTTGTCATCTCCTCTACTGGCCGCGAGATCGCCTATGATAAACTCGTGTTTGCTACTGGATCTAGTCCTTTCGTTCCTCCCGTCCCCGGCATCGATAAAGACTGCGTCTGTGTTTACCGTACTATTGAAGACCTCGAAGATATCAAAGCAGCCGCTGCAAAAAGTAAAAGCTGTGCTGTCATTGGAGGTGGTCTGCTTGGTTTAGAAGCTGCTAAAGCAGCTCAGGATCTTGGACTTGAAACCCATGTAGTAGAATTCGCCCCACGCCTTATGCCCAGACAGCTTGATGAAGCTGGTGGCATCTTACTCAAAGATATCATCGAAGAACGCGGGATTAAAGTACACCTCTCTAAAGCCACTAAGAATATTGCAGGAGCTGAGAGAGTGGAGAAAATGGAATTCGCGGACGGCTCCGAACTTGATGTAGACATGATCATCGTCTCTGCAGGGATTCGCCCACGTGACGAAATTGCCAAAGAAATCGGACTAAAAGTCGGAGAACGTGGCGGCATCGAAGTCGATAGCTACATGTTGACTTCAGACCCTAACATTTTTGCCATTGGAGAATGTGCGCTTTACGAAAACATGATCTACGGACTTGTCGCCCCAGGTTATCAGATGGCTGACGTGGTTACAGATCTCTTACTCGGAAAGGACGCCTCCTTCCAGGGTGCGGACATGTCCACCAAGCTCAAACTCATCGGCACAGACGTTGCTAGTTTTGGACAAATCGAAGCACCTGAAGGTTCAGGAGCTAGAGAGATTGTCATCAATGACCCCCATGCAAATATATATAAAAAGCTCGTCACCTCTGCCGATGGCAAGCTTCTTCTTGGAGGTATTCTCGTTGGTGATGCAGATGCCTACGGCGGGCTCTTACAAATGTATCAAAACGAAATGGCTCTCCCACCAGAACCGATTCAACTGATCCTCCCAGCCTCCGACGGAGAACCTGTAGGTGTCGGAGTCATGGATCTTCCCGATTCTGCTCAGATCTGTTCATGTGAAGCTGTTACTAAAGGCACGCTCTGCGACGCTATTGAAAATGGCGCATGCTCTGTGGGTGATCTCAAAGCCTGCACGAAAGCAGGAACTGGCTGTGGCGGCTGTGTGCCACTGATGACCGACTTATTCAAAGCGAAGATGAAGGAATCCGGTATCGAAGTCAGCAATGCTGTCTGCGAGCACTTTGACCTCTCACGCTCAGAAATGTATGATGTCATCCGCATCCAAGGAATTAAAACTTTTGACGAACTCCTCGCTAAGCATGGCAAAGGAGGCATCGGATGTGAAATCTGTAAACCGATTACCGCTTCCATATTTGCCTCTACTTGGAACAAGCCCATTCTTGAACATGCTAAACTCCAGGACACGAACGACCGCTTCCTTGCCAACATCCAACAAGATGGAACTTACTCCATCGTTCCACGTGTCCCCGGTGGAGAAATCACTCCTGAACAACTCATCACCCTTGGCCAAGTTGCTAAGAAGTATAAGCTCTATTCTAAGATCACTGGGGGACAACGGATCGACCTCTTCGGCGCTCGCGTGCACGAACTCCCGATCATTTGGAAAGAACTCATCGATGCCGGCTTTGAATCTGGTCATGCCTACGGAAAGTCACTCCGTACAGTTAAATCTTGTGTCGGTTCCACATGGTGCCGCTACGGTGTCCAAGACAGTACCTCGATGGCAATCCGTGTAGAAAAACGCTACCGTGGTGTCCGCTCTCCTCACAAATTTAAAGGCGGAGTCAGTGGCTGTGCACGCGAATGTGCAGAAGCGCGTGGAAAAGATTTCGGAATTATCGCCACGGAAAAAGGATGGAATCTCTATGTGTGTGGTAATGGTGGAATGACACCTCGTCATGCAGATCTTTTTGCCAGTGATGTCGACGACGAGACATTGATTAAATACCTCGATCGCTTCCTCATGTATTACATTAAGACAGCGGAGAGACTTGAAAGAACTTCTACTTGGCTCACCAAGATGGAAGGCGGTCTCGATCACCTTAAAGATGTCGTTATCAATGATTCACTAGGTCTCTGTGCCGAACTCGAAGAACAGATGCAGCACCTCATCGACACCTATCACTGTGAGTGGAAAGATGCGATTGAAGACCCAGAAAAGCTGAAGCGATTCCGCCACTTCGGGAACACGAACGCAACGGATGACAGCGTCAAGTTCATCCAAGAACGTGGTCAGATCAGACCCGCTAAGCTCAATGAAGAAGCTGGCTCTGTTTCCTAATCCTAATCATTCACCCTTTAACGCTTTATGACATCTACTAAAATAAATGTTGGAACCACCGCAGATTTCTCAGCCGAGCTAGGCACCTGCATTCAAGCCGAGGATCAACAGATCGCTCTCTTTTTCATCCCTAATTCAGAACAGCAGTGGTTTGCCATTTCTAATTATAACCCACAAAATCAACGCATGGTTTTATCCCGTGGAATTATCGGTAGTGAGGACGGTACTCCATTCGTCGCCTGCCCACTCCATAAATATCGCTATGCTTTGACCGATGGACGCTGCCTCACTGATGAAACATATGAAGTGCCCACCTACGAAGTCAGCATCGAAGGTGAAAATGTCTTTGTTAGCCTCTAACCCTATTCTTCATTTCACAGGTATTCCATACGAGACTACAAAGCGCACTCCAAACCAGATCCTTGAAAATTTACTCCCTATTTTCTCATCAGGAACTCACCGAGAGATAAATCCTCTAAATTTCCTCTAATTAAATGAGATTTGGGTTGCATTCCTGAGATAAATTACTAGTTTGCCCCTCCAGTTAATCAATTTTATTAAGTATGTCTAAGCATTCTTCACTCAAAGCAAGTGGTTCAGCAGGCGGTAAGCGCTCTGTCATGAAAAGATTCGAACGTGTTAAAGTTCTCAAGCAACGTGGCCTTTGGAAAGAAGGTCAGAGCCCAATTGGCCTGCCAAAGACCAAAGGAGTCAGCTAAGCTGAATCTTTCATCACTTTAATTTTAAGACCCGCAAGGTGCATTACCATGCGGGTTTTCTAGTCTCGACCAATGGCTGATTCTCCTACCGAAACACGTCTCAACAAGTTCCTTGCATCCTGCGGAATTGGATCTCGTAGAGCATGTGACAGCATGATCCAAAATGGCCTCGTCGTCGTTAATGGAGAGATCCAACTCAACCCTGCAACACGTGTTACTTCAGATGACTTTGTCAAAGTCAACGGCAAGCGTGTGCAGAGTCTGCAAAGCGAGACGATCCTCTTTCATAAGCCAAAGGGCTTGGTTTGTAGTAAAAATGATGAGCTCCAAAGAGACACCATCTACGCACTCATTCCGCCTAAATTCCAACACCTCAACCATGTTGGCAGACTCGATAAAGAGTCCGAGGGCCTACTCGTCCTCACCAATGACGGGCATCTAGCTCAGTCGCTCACCCACCCTTCTAAGACGATCGAGAAGGAATATATCGTCACCACCGATAGTTCCTTTGAAAATCATGTGCTGACCAAGTTCCTCAAAGGGATTTACACCCCAGAAGGAAAAGCACGAGCAAAGTCAGTGAAGCGCCTTTCTCCTCGCCGTGTAAGAATCATTCTGGAAACAGGCATGAAGCGTCAAATCCGCATCATGTTCCAAGCCATGAACATCCGCGTGACCAAGCTCGTGCGGGTAAGGATCGGTAGCCTCCTCGGTAATGGGATCGAACCTGGGAAAATCGAAATCCTCGAGCAAGAGCGTATCGACCAATTATTTGAAAACCCTAAATCTGACCCTCGCGCTACCACACTTGAGTCGCAAGCCATTAGGAATACTGGTAAGAGACAGCCAGGGAAAAAGTGGAGTCGCCCGACTACACGCTCCCACGACGGAAAGAGAGCTTCCGACCGTCGTCCAAGAAATACCACTTCTGACAGAGACGACTCACAGCGCGACTCTGGCACCGAAGATAAGCAGTATAATAGAAAATTTGCAGGGAAAAGAGCGGCTCAAAGAGAAGCTAATGGTCGCCGCACACCGGATAGAAGAAAGAGCTCACCACGTAACTCTAATACATCCAGCGGGCCTAGCAGATCAAGTGGTGACTCAGGAAGACCAAGTGGCGGACCGGGTAGACGCCCTTTCCCTAAGCGGAACACTTCTTCTCGTAGACCTCGTTAAGCTTTTACTTCACGAATCCTCTCCACCTAACAGTTCCTCCAGAGACTCCCTGAGATGCTCTAGGTAAACTTCTCTAGGTAGCTCATGTCCACCGAACTGGCGTAGATGCTCAGTCATCCATTGTGTATCTAACAAGGTGAAATCATTGGCACGTAAAAAATCTACCAGATGCACCAGAGCAATCTTACTCGCATCGGTTTTTCTACTAAACATACTTTCACCAAAAAAGGCTTTCCCTAGGGCTACTCCATAGAGCCCTCCTTGCAGTCCTTCTTCATCCCAGCATTCCACGGAATGTGCGAAGCCGAGTTTAAAGAGGTTTTCATAACTTGCGTAGATCATCTCATCTATCCACGTCTCCTCTCTCGCAGCACAGCCCTCCATCGTCGCACGGAATGCTGTATCCATCTTTACCTCGAAGGATGTTTTTTTCAATGCTCTGCGTAAACCTTTAGGAACATGAAAGCGTTCATCAAGAGGGATGACACCTCTCTGCTCAGGAGAGAACCACAAGATCTCTCCTTTCTCCGCCATGGGAAACACTCCCTCGGCATACGCTCCCAACAGGACCTCTGCTGGAATCATCTCTTCCATCACTTAGTATGCTTTTCCTGTTAGACGAGTAAAGGTTTCATCACTCACCTTCTTTACCGCTCGCACGCCCGTGCCTTCCATAGCTTTCATCAACGTTAAGCATTTATCACGATCAGCTTCTGAATCAAATTCCATCCCTAACATGGAGCGGCCCACACGCTCACCAGAGTAAGCGTAGTTGAAGTAACACAAGCTCGCAAGATCACTCACCTCACGCATAAATTCAAAAAATGCACCAGGTCGTTCAGCAAATTCAATATTCACAAACAACGGGTTCAAAAAAATCTCAGGCGTGTAGTTAATGATGCGGTATCCGACCATCTCCTCGCTAGACACATCAGCAGCCTCGACACCACGATTTTTAAGCACCTTATCCAGCTGCTCATAGTCTTCCTCCGTTCCAATTAAACCCAAAACAGGGTATTGGTTTTGACTATCCACACGCCCATACTGGAGGTCGATGATACTCACACCTGATGGCACTTCTTTTAAAAATTCAAGTAAGCTTCCCTTTCCCTCTGGGATCGGCACACGTAAAAATCGACGTTGCCGTGATCCTATTCCCGCACGTCTTGCAATCGTTCCTAACTGGGCAAAATCCATATTCGCACCACACACGACAGTGAGTACCTTCTGTTCAGAACTGAGTTTCCCATTTTCTTGATCCTGGAGGATCGCCGCGAGCCCCATCGCACCACTTGGTTCAGGAATAACACGGGAGCTTTCCCATAAAGTGCGTATTGCTTGGCAGACCTCATCATTACTCACGGTGATAAACTCATCTACCAGTTCCTGACAAAGTTGAAATGTATTCTCTCCAACCTTACGCACTGCTGTACCATCACAGAACACATCAACATAGTCTAACTCTACTGGCTCACCAGCTTCCACTGCCGCTTTCATGGATGCTTGATCCACTCCTTCTACAGCGATTATTTTCACATCAGGCCAGTACGTTTTTAACCAAACCGCTACAGATGAAACCAGACCACCACCACCGACAGCTATATACACACGGTCAAATGGGCCATCTCCAGACATCACTAATTCATCAGCAAGTGTCCCCTGCCCACCCATCGTTGGAGCCGCATTATAGGGATGAATATAAACTGCTCCAGCTTCCTTACAGTGCTTGGCTGCAGCAATACCCGCCTCATCATAGGTATCACCAATCAGTCTGATCTCCACATGCTTTCCACCGTGACGTTTCACCTCATTCTGCTTCACCTCTGGTGTAGAGCAAGGCATAAAAATAATAGCCTGACAGCCTAGAGACTTTGCTGCTAGTGCGATCCCTTGCGCGTGATTCCCAGCTGACGCGGCTACAATCCCCTTTGACCTTTCCTCTTCTGACAAGGAAGCCATTGCATTATAAGCACCTCTCCACTTGTAAGCTTTAATCGGTCCTAGATCCTCACGCTTCACCCACACTTCTGCATCAATATTTGGTAGAGGCAAGGTGTGTAGAGGTGTGACTTCACCCACGGCGTAAACACGCTGGCGAGCCATCAAAATTTCTTGGAAGATTGTGTCTTTCGTGATCATGAATGCTAGAATTGCTACATGCAGATGTAACGTATCTACTTAGGCGATCAACCCTAATCGGAGGCAAAAATCACATCCTTATGAGGCTCATTTAAACACAGCCCATAGTGTGCTGCAACAGTGGCTCAGCGTAAATCGCTTACCCTTTGGTATTCCAAGAGAGCGCCCCTTTTTTCAAGGCGTAAACGTAAGCAATCGCAAGGATGAAAGCAAATGAAGCCACGCTGTAAAAAGCCTCTGGCCCCTGTGCTACCAATTCACGGAAATTCGTAGCCCATGGATACATGAAGACTACTTCTATATCGAACAACACAAACAACATTGCTACAATATAGAATTTTATCGAAAACCTTGGCGCTCCATCACCTTGGGCAATCATCCCACACTCATAGGGAGTGTCTTTGACTGCATTATTTCTTCCCTTCTTACCCAGCAAAACACTCATGATGAGCATAGAGCAGCAAAAACCTATAGCAACTGAAGCTTGAACTATAATGGGAAAGTAATCATTCATGATCTTGTCTTTTTGTAAAAAATGAGCCCGCATCTCATCTGAGATACGGGCTCTGTTTAAGTTTTTTCCACTAGCTTAGCCAGCAAAATTTAATTTATCTTTTTCTTTTAGGAACTTATTCCTCAAACGTGCTGTGCGCTTCGTTTAGACGAGGTAAGCCTTTATATTCTTTACCGTCTTTTTCGATCATTCCACGAGTAACGAGGTTTTGAAGTTTTTCATAGGTTCTTAATCTAAGCATCTCTTCTCCACCGCCGACAGCGTTCCTCTCCTTAAGGCGAGTGAACACCAATTCAAATAGATCATTAAATCCTAAAAATCCATCCTCTGTGCCTAGAACGTGAACGATCTCATCTGTTACATGATCTGGAACACGGCGTGAAAAACGTGTGCGTTTTGTAGTTGCCATAACAAAGCGGATTATAGCAGATTTTTAGAATTTTTCTATGACAAATAACTTTTAAATCAGCTTTTAGTCCATCTATTACCTCTTGAAGCCATTTTTAAGCTCACGAAGTGACATCACCTTTCCAAAATGCGACACACAGAAATACAATGTAACTCCAAAAGTAATAAGCAAGAGGAGTGTGCCAGTCCTCAAGAGCCTAGAATCAGAGTGTAATGGAGAATACACCACCTCGGCGGCGAAGTAAATCGCCACGCCCATGAGGAGGCTTACCATCAACATTTTGCTCATTTTTACCCAGAATTTTTTTCGTAAGATTATCAGTTCTGGTTTCTTCAAGCCACGAGCTAGTAAAACCACATTTAGCCAACCTGCAATCGAGGTCGCAGCAGCACAGCCTATGTGCAAATAGCCTGAGCCTTTCAGCAACCCAAGAGCCACCAAGCAGAGCACTGCATTCGTAACTGCAGAGGCAAAGGTGTATTTCATCGGAGTCTTGGTATCTTGTCTTGCAAAGTACCCAGGCTGCAGCACCCGTGCCAGCACATACGCTGGGCAACCTAGAGCAAAGACAGACAGCGCATAGCCCGCAGACTGAGCCGCTTCAGCAGTGAATTTCCCTCCTTTAAAAAGCACAAACAACATCGGCTCAGCAAGCACCACCATACCTACCATTGCAGGAAGAGTGAGAAACATCGCATACACCATACCCGTTTGTAGGGAGTCTCTGGCCTCAGTGAGCTTGTCATTTTTTATCAAACGAGTGATTTCTGGAAGCAGCACGATCCCAAAGGCGATGCCTATCAAGCCCAAAGGTAGTTGGTTAATCCGATCCGCGTTGTAGATCATCGTTTTCCCTCCTTCTTGGAACGATACGACGAGCCCGCCCACCAGCAAATTCACCTGTTGAATCCCCGCGCTGAGAAGACCTGGGATCATTAGTAGCGACAATTTTTTCATGTCGCTTGTCCACTTTGGCCTTTCGAATTTCACCTTAAATCCAAGACGGTAGGCTGGAATCACCACCACTATCAACTGAATCACTCCTGCCGCTAGGAGAGACCAAGACAAAACCTCTTCAGGTTTTTCATAAAGAGGGACAAAACCCCATAGGCCAACTAGAAAAACGACGTTCAAAAAGGCATAGGAAAACGCAGGTGCGAAGAATCTTTTATGAGAATTTAAGACCGCACTAAATGCAGAGAGTAGGCAGACGAAAAAGAGGTAACCCATCGTCACTCGTGCCAAGGAAACTGTTAAATCCAGAGTCTCGCTATCATAACCGGCATTGAACACCCACATGATCGGCCAGGTAAACACCATGCAGAAAAAGAAGACCCCAGCCAGAATCAAGGATAGTAGCAGAATCGTTCTACTTCCGAAACTAAACGCCTCGTCTTTACCATCTTCTAACTTCCCAGCATACATCGGCACAAAGGCAGCATTAAACGCCCCTTCGCCAAAGACTCGTCTAAATAAATTAGGGAATTGAAACGCCGAGTTCCAAGCATCCGAGACAGCATTCACTCCTAAGTAATGGTTGATCACCACATCACGCAATAAGCCCAACACCCGACTCACCAGAGTCAGGCCACTTACAGTCATCAACGCTCTTACCATATCTAGTTATAAAAATATCATCATCTAAAAAAGCACTTCAACCTAACAATAAAGAGACTTAAACCACGCTAGCTCTACGCAAGCGGTCCATGATCGCCACTCCTAAGCCTACTTCTGAAACAGGCTCAACAATGATCGCATCCACACCACTCTGGTCCAGCTTACGCATACAGAAAAATAAGCGCACTGAGGCTTCCGCGAGTTTCCCCTTCCCCGGACTAAGTTCTTCAATTTGCTCCCAGTCATGTAGTTTCATATACCCATCCTTATCTTGTCCTCGGTAACTCAGAAGCCCATAGGTCTTCCCTGGCTCTGGAACAAACTCCGATGGATCATTATACAGATATAACGGTGTTGATGGAGCGTAATGGCTTTCCAGCATCCCTGGCGCCTCTGGAGCAGTCTCAGTCACCTTTTTCTTCTTCGGTCGGATCACTTTCCCCACCTTTTGTAAATCTTCCTTCACCACTGGCCCTGGGCGTAATAGGTGCAGATGAGGTCTCCCCTCTGTCGCTTCGACACGGACAATCGTGCTCTCTACACCATTTAAACAGGCTCCACCATCAATAATAAGAGGTATTTCTCCATCTAATTCCTCCACCACCGCAGCAACGGCAGTCGGGCTAATACTCCCAAATTTATTAGCACTAGGTGCAGCAATCGGCTTTCCAAATTCTTTGGTGATTGCCTTCATCACAGGATGGTCGCTCATCCTAACGGCCACAGTATCTTTACCACTAGTGACCACATCAGGAACGATGTCTTTCTTCGGTAACACAAGTGTAAGTGGCCCAGGCCAATGAGCAGAAATGAGGGCATTCACCGTCTCTAGCATCTCTGTAGGGATATCTGCTACCTCATGAATCGCCTCCCTTGATCTTACATGCACGATCAAAGGATTAAACGAAGGCCTTTCCTTAGCGGCAAACACCTTTGCCACCGCGTCAGGGTTAAGTGCGTCTGCTCCTAATCCATACACAGTCTCTGTAGGCAGTGCTACCACTCCTCCAGCATTCAGCTCAGCTACCGCAGCAGCTACTGCTTCACTCATATTTTCAGGGTCTGCCACGACCATCTTCGTCTCTATCACAGTCGGGCTATACAACTACCACCCACTATTCTCAATCAGAAAGATTCGTATCCTGCTATTCCCAGTCCCGCCATGTGAATAAATCAATCACAAATAGAACCTATAGAACCTCTTTTTAAAAAACACACACCATTATTTCTCCCTATCTCGACAATGCTCAAATTCCACCAAGTTCCTACTTGCATTTTTCAAGTAACTCACCGATACCGCCGACAGATGAGCACTTCACAATTTAGAAAAACTAGTATTATCATCACTCTGGGACCAGCAACTGATTCACCAGATAACTTAGCACAGCTTATTGATAACGGCGTAGACGTTTTCCGCCTTAACATGAGTCATGCACAACACGATTGGTGTCGCGAAGCCGTGCATAACATTCGTAAAATCGGGAAGGAGAAAAATCGCCACGTTGCTATCCTCTTCGACCTTCAAGGTCCATCTATCCGCACAGGAGACCTCGATGCACCTTTCGAACTTGAGATCGGAGACAAGGTAGAATTCCGCGTCAAGGACTCTGAGCCAAGTATCAAATACTCAACAACCGTGAACTACGGTGGCATGATCAACGATGTAGAAGCGGGTAAAACTCTCGTGGTGGACAACGGGACCATGCTCATGCACATCGATGAAAAGCAAGACGACCGCATCATCTGTACAGTTAACACCGCTGGTAAGCTAGGCAACCGTCGCCACATCAACTTACCTGGAACACGCCTTAACCTTCCTGCTATGACTGAAAAAGATCACGCTGATCTTGCTGTCGCTGTGGAATGTCAATCCGACTACATCGCTGGTTCATTCGTTCGTGACGCCGCGCACGTGACTGAACTCAGAGGCGAAATGGAAAAACTTGGTGGAACTGCTCACATCATTTCCAAGGTAGAAGACCAAGAAGCTATCAAGAATATTGACGATATCATCCTCGCTTCCGACATCATCATGATTGCTCGTGGTGACCTCGGTATCGAAGTCAATGTAGAAGAACTCCCGCTTATCCAGCGTCACATCACTAAGCGCTGCCACGCTCTTGGCCGCCGCGTGATTGTTGCAACACATATGCTTGAGTCCATGATCACGAATCCTACTCCGACCCGTGCAGAAGCGACTGATGTTGCTCACGCCGTCTTCGAAGAAGCTGATTCCATCATGCTCTCTGGAGAAACTTCTGTCGGTGAGTTCCCTATCCGCTGTGTTCAGACACTCGATCGCATCGCACGTAAAATGGAAGCTACAGAAAGTGCAGGGAATGCAAAACTTGCAGTTCTCACAACAGGTAAACAAAAAGTCGTTCAGGCTGCTGTGAACCTTGCAGATAGTTTAGAAGGTGCGCACATCGTGGTATTTACCAAGCGTGGTGTCATGTCTGTGCAGACGGCTCTACTCCGCCCAGAAGCACACATTCACTCCTTTGCTTCTACACCTGAAACTTGCCGCCGACTTGCGCTTGCACGTGGGATTCAGGCTTACGAGCTTCCTTTCTACGACGATCCACTCATCACTATTAATAGTGCCGTTGATTATCTCAAGGAGAACAACATCGTACAAGAGGGCACGCCTCTTGTAGTGATCTCTGATACCTTAAGAAAAAGCCAAGCAGTCGATTCTATTCTACTCTTACACGCTTAATTAAGACCTCTTTTCAAAGACAAACGTCCAAGCAGAATCCTGCTTGGACGTTTTTTTGTGGTTATTTAAAATTCAATAGCTCAATTCATTTTCACAAAGTAGCTTTCTAAATTACTTCTTTTTTATTTCTAACAGAACCTCATTCCGTCTCATTGGTCCAGGCGTCCAAGGTGGATTATATCCTGCACGAATCAACTCTCCCTCCGCTGTGTAATCTGAATCTTCTAACCAAGCATTGAGCTTTTTAGCAGCTTCCTCACTTTTCTTCAAATCAGACTTCCCTGCATATCGATAGACAGCAAAGGTTGCTGCCTTTCTTACTGATATCTTTACCTTCTTGTCCTCAGGCTTAGGCACCTCTCCCTCTGCCACTTTCTTTGGCAGCACAAAACTCATCACCTTCTCATCGCCCTCACTATCCATGAAAACAGGGGTCGTCATCGCAATCTTCTTTTTCTCACTATTCCCCTTTGAAATGTACTTAAAGAGCTTTCTAAAGCTACTATTCTCGGAGCTACGTGCAGCATCGTTCATCGATACAGACACCAAAGTCAGTTCTTCATAATCTCTAATTTCAAACTTCCCGTCCTTCTCTTTTACCTCATAGGCTGCCGTTTCATAGGAATCACAACTCACGACTAATACGCCAAAGCCTAACAGCAATGCGATTGAAAACACCCATTTCATACTCTTCCTCTTCTTCATCATCCCTCACGCTACCCTTTCCCAAGCATCACCTCAACCCTTCTTTTCCTTTCAGCACAACCTTGACAAATCAACCCTTCAGCCCGACTCTAAACTTGTGAAAAAATTTGGTACCTTTCTCTTCATCATTCTTGCCGCTGGCTCTTTTTTTTATTGGTTCATGCTGCCAAAAACCCAAATGAAAAGAAAGACGCATAAGATTCTTAACTCCTTCTCTATCTCTCCTGGCGACAAGGCTGGGGTAAGCAGCGCTCTCTTTGCCGACGGACTTTATGCGGACTCCGTAAAAATAAAGATCGATACCCCCTCGACAATGGCGAATTATTTACAAAATCTCATCCCGCTCAACCGCATCAGCCTCGATCATATCATCGTTGCTCTTCAGCAAAAAAATAACTATCTAAAAGAGTTAGTTCACTCGACCGGTGACTTAGTTGTCCAAAAAATCGATGACTCCACCTACACCGTCACTTTTCCTAATACGGTTCAAGTAGCCGCTAGAAAAATCCCTTTAAAAGAAACTCTGAAACTAAAAATCAGCTTCACTTTTACAAAAATAGAGAAGCAATGGCTCCTCTCCTCTGTCCTTTTAGCAGCACCCTAGAGATTCTCTATTTACATCCACAAGGTCATTGTCGATAGTGCACCCGCTTAATCATGCCCATCATCCCACCAAGAACCAGTGGCTCAGTCGCCATGGACGACTACCTTGAACAGATTTTTCATCTTATTGAAGATCTCGGATATGCACGTCCAATTGACATCGCTAAAAGCCTAGAAATCTCCCAAGCAAGTGTCACCAATATGCTCAAACGACTCGATGAGGAGGGATTAGTTAAACACGTTAAATATCGCGGCACGACTCTCACCGACAAGGGCTTGACTATCGCCAAAGCAATCATCGCACGTCATGACAGCCTCACCCGCTTTCTCCGCCTCTTCGAAGTCAACGAAGAAACTATTTACAAAGATGTAGAAGGGATGGAGCACCACGTATCCCGTCACACCCTCGCAGTCATCAACGCGTTAGCTAACGAGCTTTCTGAAAATCCAAAGCTATTGGAGAAGGTAAAAAAGCAAATCAGCACGCCCTAAAAAGCCCTCATCGGTCCCCGTTTAGGGAATCTCCTAAAAATACTAAAAAAACCTAGTATGTGGCTTGCCTAGTTGCCCTCCCACGTGTATCTAAGCCAGCTCAGAATCACCTCAAATAGGCTTTATTACTCATGATTAAATGGATTTTAACTAAAATCGTAGGCAGCAAGAACGAACGCGAAATCAAGCGTATGAGACCCATCGTTGAGAAAATTAACGCACTTGAGGTCAGCTACCAAAACGAGTCCGAGGAGCAACTTTCTGAAAGAATACAAGGCTGGCAAACTTACCTCCACCGCTTTCTTCCTCTGGATATACCTACTTTCCGCTCTATCGAACTTGCCGATGAAGCCACCAAACAGAGTGTTGCCGAGGAAATCAACCAACGCTTCCAATCACTCTCCAAAGAGTTCCCCCAACTCCCAAAAACGGAAAGTAATGCAAGCTCTATCGAAGCCGCTGTCAATGCTTTCAGAGAGCTCGACGAGCAATTCGACATACTCATCGAAAACTACCTTAACGAAATCCTTCCCGAAGCTTTTGCCTCAGTAAAAAATGCAGCACGTCGCCTCTGCGGCACCACTCTCGAAATCGGGGAACAAACAGTCGAATGGAACATGGTTCACTTCGACGTTCAGATGATAGGGGGAATGGCTCTGCACAAAGGTCTCATTTCTGAAATGCAAACAGGTGAAGGGAAGACCCTCGTAGCGACTCTCCCTGTATTCCTAAACGCACTCACAGGAAAAGGTGTGCACGTTGTCACAGTCAACGACTACCTCGCTAAACGAGATTCCGACTGGATGGGAACAGTCTTCAGAAAACTTGGACTCAGCGTTGGCTGTATCCAATCCCAGATGCCTTCTTATCTCCGAAAGGAAATGTATGAATGTGACATCACCTACGGTACTAACTCAGAATTCGGGTTCGACTACCTCCGAGATAACGGCATGGCAGATACGAAGGACGAACAAGTTCAGCGCAGCCACTACTTCGCCGTCATTGATGAAGTCGACTCCGTGCTTATTGATGAAGCTAGAACGCCACTCATTATTTCGGGTCCTTCTGAGCACTCATCTATCGAGCAGTATGCCATCCACCGCAGCTCTATTGAGCAGCTCGTGAAGAAGCAGAACCAGATGTGCACAGAGCTCGCCGCAGATGTGAAAAAGCTCATGGAAGAAGGCGATGAAGAAGAAGCAGGCAAAGCCATCTTCAAAATGAAGCTAGGCCAGCCACGTTCTCGCCAGCTTGCCAAGATGATGCAGGAGCCTGAGCTCCGCCGCCTAATCGACACCACCGAACTTTCTCTCTACCAAGACGCGCAGAAGAAGAAGCTCTACACACTCAAAGAGGAACTCTACTACACTATTGATGAGAAATCTCATGACGCTGACCT
>JALZVA010000076.1 GCA_023301335.1 Akkermansiaceae bacterium | reverse complement strand
GAGCAGCCATGTAGAGAGCCTGGCGAATGTCTTTACGTCCTCCGTAAATCATTCTTCTGCCACGATACTTCCCACTATCTCGATTAAATGGAGCCAACCTTGCTAGCGATGACGTTTCGTTAGTAGTGAGCTTAAAAAGGGTCTATATACTAAGTGCCAGACCTGCTATGAGAAAGGCCTTTAGTTGCAGCCTTTTAAAAGGTGTGCGAGTGATCTAAAAAGGCTTCGAGGTGGGGGAGATCGTAGGGGTGATTCGAGTCTAGGGGGACTTTTTTACACTTTTTAGAAAGAAATACTTGCACCGGTGCCGAGAACGATTATAACCCCGCACGTCGCAAGACAAACAGACTTCAAATGTGCTGAGATAGCTCAGTTGGTAGAGCATCTCGTTTACACCGAGGCGGTCGGGGGTTCGAGTCCCTCTCTCAGTACCATTTATTTCTAAAAAAAGCTCAACTTTGGTTGAGCTTTTTTGTGTCTTTGGGGGAAGACTTTTGTGTTTAATTAGCAATGATTAGATCTTCACTAGGGATGCTTAGATCGACACTGTCCTTGGGAAGAAACTTAACTCCACTTACTTCTGTGAAGCGCATCTGGGCTCCTATTTTACCATCTTCCATTTTCATGGTGCGGTGGCCTGAGGCGAGCATGACTCCGTCGACGTCGACGAGATGGTCAAGGCTGATAAATTTTGCTGGTCCTGGGCCATCAGGGGCTACGAGTTTATTCGTGACGGTGTAGTAGGCTCCTCTGGTGAGCTTGGTTTCAGGGTCTATGAGGAGCACATAATAATCCTCAGGGGAGTCTCCTGAGGATGGGTTGAAGGTGATTTTTACTTGGGTGTAATCTTTTCCTTCAAATACGATGGTGTCTTCTAAGAGTGTGAAGTTGGCTCCTTCGTCATTAAATACAAATGGGATACCTAAAAAGTAGTAAGGAGTAAGCGCCCAAAATTGAATAGGGGGGGTAAATGTAGCACCTTTTGGACTGCTCCAATAGGTGCCAGCCTGTGCTCCAAATGTTATATCTTTGTCTGTGGCTTGGTGGACTACAGCTAATGTGGTTGTATCTACCGTTTGGGTAGAGTCAACGATGGCATCCGGCCCACGATCTGTCAGATGGTACTTCCAGCGGAATTGAAGTAAGCCATTGGAATACCATTTTTGCTTTCCCCCGTGAGCGTTGATGGACTCCATCACTAGCTTGCGACCTGCATTTATAGGAGCTTGGTTTTCCGTGGTTGATTCAGTAGTCGTATCAGAGCAGCTAACGCTTAGGAAGCTGAGAGCACTAGCTGTAAGTATAGAAGTGAAGAGTGTGTTCATGATGTTATTTTAGTTGAAGTTTATTTCTTAGTTTTAGCCCTTTTGGGTCGGTGCCGTAATTCCAGTAGTCGATTTCTCTCAGGCGTTTTTTTAAAGTTCCTGAGCTAATCAGCCCGTGTTGGTCAGATTCTTTCCAGGACTGCACTGCATGGCTCCCAGTTTTTTCGATCTCGATAGCGAGGGTTCTTTCTGAGTGCGTGTATTTAATTTCGTAGATAAGGGTGGCATCGCTGTGGCCTTGTTTCCACTTAGCAGTGGCCTCTAAGGGAGAGAAGGGTAAATGGTATAAACGGGCGGTGAGGCCTCCAGGAATGATTTTAAGTTTTCCTGTTGGGAGAGCTTTTGGATTGATACGCAGAGCTGTCCAGATTTCATCTTCAAGTAGAGTGGAGGCATGTTCTGTGAAAGTTTTTCCTTCTTCTTGTTCAAAGTAAGAAAAAACTTGGGTGGTGGATTTTCCTTTACGGCGGTTGGTCTGCATGAAGAGGTTTCCGCACCATTCCTGAATCGAGGTGGTCACCTTGAGTGCTTTTCCTGCTGAATTCTTATCTAACGGCTGAAAGGTGGAGGTCATGGTGTGATAGGGGTAAGCTCCTGTGCGGAAAGATCTGATCGCGTTGAGCTTCAGGACGTGGAAATTTTCCTTACCGGATTCATCTTTAACTTGACGGTCTTTGAGGAACGGTTCTCTGACAAAAATGAGAATAGCTTCTCCCTCGGTGATTTTTCCATACCGTTTTTGTTTCAGGTTATAGTGGTTGATTTCTGCAGCACCTGCCCAGGTAGTTTGCAGGGCATCTGTCACGAAGATCTGTTGTGGCGACTCTTGTGAATTACAGGAGCTTAGTGTGAGACTAAAGATGGCTAGAGAGAAGAAGATGGAATATTTCATGTGACTGAGATGAGTGAGTTCAAGGGAATAAAAAGGTATGGTATGATTGATAAAGAGCAAATGTGAAAAATGAGTTTTGAGGGAGATAAAAGTGTGAAGACTGTCAGGAACTGAATATATTATGGTTGAAGGGCGAAGGAGCTTACTCTAGAGATGGTGCATGGTGCTAGGAGTAGTTCTAGCTCAGAAATAACATTCACGATTTATACAACATTATGGCAATCAAAGTAGGAGTAATAGGTGCAGGTGGTATGCTTCAATACCATGCAGCAGGGTTTAAAAAGGCTGGAGCAGCCATTCAGGCAGTTGCAGATTTAGCACCTGGAGCGGCGGCTAAGGCGGCAGCGGAGTGGGGGATCGAAGAGTCTTACGAGAGTGTGGAGGCGATGCTTGAATCCTCTGAGATTGATGCGGTAAGTGTGATCGTCCCGAATAAATTTCACGCTCCTTTAGCCATTCAATGCATGAATGCGGGGAAGCATGTGTTCTGTGAAAAGCCACCAGCACTGACAGCTGAAGAGCTGGAGGAGATGATTCAGGTCTCTGAGAAAACAGGCAAGAAGCTGATGTTTAATTTTAATAATCGTGCTCGCCCTGAGTCACGTGAGATGATGAAGCTGGTTCAAGCTGGGGAAATTGGAAGTATTAATTCAGCACAAGCTAAGTGGGCACGCCGCACTGGGATTCCTGGGTTTGGCGGGTGGTTCACGAATAAGGAATTAGCCGGAGGCGGAGCCTTGATTGACCTGCTTCACATGGTTGACCTTGCGATGTACTTTATGGGATATCCGAAGCCTGCCCATGTTCTAGGGAAGACATTTAATACCTTTATCACGGATAAGGGCTTCAAGGGGCCGTGGGGTATTCCTGATAGAGCAGATGGGATCAATGATGTAGAGGCTGCAGCGCATGGCTTTATTGTTTTTGAAACCGGACAAACCTTGTCTCTACAGGTTTCTTGGGCTGAGATGATCAAGCGTGAAGAAGTTTCTGTGGTGTTCCAAGGAACCAAAGCAGGAGGAAAGGTGGAGCGTTTATTTGAGAAAGATGGATTGGATGAAACTGCGATTGATACTTGTGAAGTTTATGTGCAAGAAGATGGTAAATCCATAAACCGTAAGATCGAGGTCGAAGAATGCGAAGACATGGGACGAATTGATTCAGCTGCGAACTTTATTCAAGCTATTGAAGGCACAGCCGAACCGTTAAACACACCGTGCCAGGCTCTCTCCCTGATGAAGATTATCGGGGCGATTTATCAGTCAGCTGAGACAAACGCACCGGTTTCACTTTCTTAAGTAGAGATCGGGATTTCATTTAGTGTAGAACGTAAAGTTCTGCACTAAATTCTACGCTTACTTATGTGTAAACGTGCGGTGTTTAATTTGAAAAATTGGATGTTAGAGATTAGACCTTGCTAGAGGTGGTGAGATATCGTAGTAGTTTAGTAAATTTAAATAGGTTTATGCCATTTTAGAGGATATTCCGAATATTATTATATTGATAAAACAACGATGAATACTGAAAATCGAGAGAAAGCTTTAGACGCCTTTGGTCCTATTCTGATCAAAAAAGGATATGAATGGGTAGATATCAATGAGGTTGCAGAGACAATTGAGGTGGAGCCAGAGGAAATGAAGCATGCGTTCTCAAGTAAAGCTCTTCTCTGTGAATCATGGATGGAGCTAACAGATGAGCGCACGAAGAAGCATCATGAAGAGCTCCTTGCGTCAGGAAAGCCGATGCGTGATATCGTAGATGGGTACTTCGGAGAACTAGAGAGCTTTATGAAGGAATTTGGCTTCCGAGGTTGCCCCTTCACGAACACAGCCCGTGCTATTCGAAATCAGCCTGAACCTCAGATCGAAAGACGGATTCAAGAACACAAAGGTGAAATACGCCGCTTCTTCCTAGAGGTGTGTGAGAGAGCAAGTTTTCACTCAGAGGTAGTAGGAGAAGCACTTTTTCTCATCTATTCTGGAGCCACCACAGAGTCGGCCAATATACACAATCTGAAGCCGGTAACTGCAGGTCGCACAGCTGCACTTTCCTTGTTCGACTTGTATAAGGCTAATTAGAGTAAAAGATCATACGCTTTTTTTAGCGTATAGGCTCACGCTTCGTTTAACTGGTAGTGGATGTGCTGCACGAGAGAGTGACTTTCTCCAGGGGGGATTGTGCGGAGGTCTTCTCTCCAGTTGATCGCCTCAATACAGAGAAAGCGCTGATAGTCGTCGTTTCCTAGGTCTGCCATCCCTTCGGATTTATCGATCCAGGGATTCCATACTGTTGTGGCGAGACTGTTTTCTTTGGTGACGAAAAGCTTTCGTTTGAGATTTGGATCGTGGATCGTAGTAGGGTGTGCAGATGGGATGAACACGCGGTCGAACTCTTGACTAAAAGAAAGGGAGCCATGCTGTATCGAGGTCTGATCGTTCAGCGTATCGAGGTAGCTCACCTCGTTAAGTCCGGAAAGAGTGGCTTGATCGATAGAACCGATATGGAAATAGCTGTGGAGAGCACCTCCTATAATGAGGTCTTCCGGGCCTGTGTTCGTAGTCGTTAGTGAAACACTTAAGCTGTCACTGATCACGAAGGTCGCGATGAGTTTACAAGGCCCCCCGATGATTTTTAAATCCTCTTCATGGATGGGCATTTCAAAGGTGAGGGTATGGCTATCAGCTTGGGCATCGATAGAGAGTAGTTGCCAAAAACGATTCCGCGCGATCCCGTGTGAAGGAAAGTCTGCCTCGCTTGGATGGGCATTGAAATAAGGCCAGCAGATAGGGATGCCACCACGGATGGCCTTCCCTTGACGGTAAACTGCTGATTCGCTGGTGAAAATAACAGCTTGTTGATCAAGAGGGGTGAAGTCGATCAGATGTGCACCATGAAGTGCAATACTTGCAGAGGCTTTAGAGTTACTGATCTGTATAATCGGGTAGTCTTCCCCCTTCTGAATGAGGCTAGCTCCGTGGGTGTCATCTATGGTTTGAGAAAGGGCTGCAGGTATCATCAGGAAAAAGATAGAGGAGTAAGCTTAGAATAGCAATCTAGGATTGAAGGAAGTAGCGAAACAGGGGAGTATAAATTAAACCTTGAACTATGAGGTAAAAAATGTGCAAATCCAACTCCTTCAGCTTTATTAAGGACTTATACTATGCTTACATTATTCATCGCTCTTGGCTCACTTGTTCTCTACATCATAGCGTATATCACTTATGGGAGGTGGTTAGGTTCTAAGGTATTTAAACTAGCTTCTGGGGCAGATGTGCCTTCCAAGCAGTTAGAGGATGGAGAGGATTTTGTACCTACGAAAAAGGGGATTGTGTTTGGACATCATTTCACTTCGATTGCTGGCACGGGGCCGATTGTGGGGCCAGCGGTAGCGGTGATGTGGGGGTGGGTACCCGCGTTGATCTGGGTGCTTGTAGGGTCGATTTTTATTGGAGCGGTGCATGATTTTGGAGCCTTAGTGGTGTCGATGCGGAGTCGTGGACAGACAGTAGGGGACATTGCAGGGAGCGTGATGAGTGGGCGTGTAAGGGTGCTGTTTTTACTGATTTTAGTGATGGCACTGACCATTGTTTTGGCAATCTTCGGCTTGGTTATCGCCGCTGTGTTTAAAGCCTACCCTATGGCAATCACGCCTTGTTTGATTCAGATTCCTCTGGCCTTAATCATTGGGTTGTTTGTGCATAAGAAAGGGAAGAATATTTTGATTCCTTCCTTGATCGCTTTAGTAGTGATGTATGGCTCTGTGGTGTATGGAGATGTGGGGATATTTCAGACGTTGAATGAATCATTGAAGGATTGGGGGCTGATGGTTTGGGTTGGGGTATTGCTAGTGTATTCTTATATTGCTTCGGTGATCCCTGTTTGGACTCTACTTCAACCAAGGGATTATATTAATTCCCTGCAGCTGTTATCCACTCTCGTTCTCGTATTGGTAGGCTTAGTCGTGGCAGGGTTTTGGGGAGGAGCTCCAGATGTCGATGGACAACGTCAGGCATTGGAGATCGTAGCTCCAGCTTTAGAAGAGAATGCGACGGGGAAGAACCTTCCCATCATGCTACCCTTCTTGTTTGTGACGATTGCCTGTGGAGCTGTATCAGGCTTTCATTGTTTGGTTTCATCTGGAACGTCTTCTAAGCAAATCAGCTGTGAGAAAGATGCACGATTTATCGGGTATGGATCGATGTTAACGGAGGGTTTTCTAGCTGTGTTAGTGATCCTTGCCTGTGTAGCAGGTCTGGGGTTAGGGATTCAAAAAGGAGACACCTTCTTGACTGGAGTAGCTGCTTGGGATGGACAATACACTAATTTTGCTAGCGCGAATACTCTGGGCGCAAAGATTAGTTCCTTTGTCGTGGGGGCTGCGAACTTCCTTCAGGCGATTGGCTTATCTGCCGCTTTCTCAACGGCATTGATGGGTGTTTTTGTAGCTTCATTTGCCGCTACGACCTTGGATACAGCATGTCGATTACAGCGATACGTGTTACAGGAGTTAGCGGGGAGTGTGCTGGACTTTAAAAATCGTAAGAAGCCTGAGGAAGAAATTAAGGAACTAAGAAAAAAATCCTTTTTCACTAATAAGCACGTGGTCACGATTGTTGCCGTGTTGGTAGCTCTTGGTATGGCCGCGATTCCTGCGACGGATGGCGCAGCGGCGGGGACAGGAGGAAAGATTCTCTGGCCTTTATTCGGTGCGGTGAACCAGCTCTTAGCCGGACTAGCATTCCTTGTGATCGTATTTTGGATGCGTCAGAGGAATATGCCGTATTGGTTTATTTCAGTTCCTACCGTGCTGATGTTGATCTTCCCAGCGTGGGCGATGTTTCATCAGATTTTTGTCCAAGGTGTTGGGATGGATGGAAGCTGGGTGGAAAAAGAAAGGTGGCTCTTAGTCGGAATGGGAGTCGCGACGCTACTGCTTGAGGGATGGATGATTATTGAAGCAATCAAGGGTTGGAAGGCCGGGAAAAGTGGAAATACTTAAAACTCTGAATTTTGCCTTTGCCTTTGGCGAGAAACCCCTTATCAACGCTGTGGCATGAGCAAAATACCTACCGACGATTTGAGAATTAAGGAAACTAACCCATTAATATCACCTGCAGTTCTTAACTATTATCTGCCGATTTCTGAAGCGGCAGCTGAGACGGTGCAGAACTCTAGAATGCAATCTGAAGCTATTCTAAATGGAGAAGATGACCGTGTGCTAGTAGTGGTAGGCCCATGTTCTATCCATGACACCAAAGCAGCTCTGGAGTATGCAGGATTACTAAAAGGATTGGCGGACCATTACACAAAGGATCTCCACATCATCATGCGTGTGTATTTTGAAAAACCAAGGACCACAGTAGGTTGGAAGGGACTGATTAACGATCCTCATCTTGATAATTCTTTTGATATTAACAAGGGACTCCACATCGCACGTAAGCTGCTTCTAGATTTAAATGAATGTGGAATGCCAGCTGCAACAGAATTTCTTGACGCGATCTCTCCGCAGTATGTAGCAGATCTTGTGTCTTATGGCGCGATCGGTGCACGGACAACAGAGTCACAGGTACACCGTGAACTAGCTTCCGGTCTTTCTATGCCTGTTGGCTTTAAGAACGGGACACGTGGGACGATCCAGATTGCTTTAGATGCGATCCAAGCAGCTCAAAACCCGCACCACTTCCTCTCTGTAACGAAGCAAGGAGTTTCAGCTATTGTGACGACAAAAGGAAACCCAGCCTCTCACATCATCCTTAGAGGTGCCTCAGACGGGCCTAACTATGATGCCGAATCTGTAAACGCATGTGCGGCTAGCTTGAAAGACAAGGACCTCAATGAGCAGCTTATGGTGGATTGCTCACATGGTAATTCTTCTAAAGATTTCCGTAATCAGCCAAAGGTCGTGGACAATCTATGTGAACAAATTGCGGGAGGCTCAAAAGCCGTTGCCGCAGTGATGATCGAGTCTAACTTAGTGGAAGGAAATCAAAAGATCTCAGATGATCTCTCCTCTCTCACTTACGGGCAATCTGTCACTGACCAGTGTATCAACTGGGAAACCACTGAGCAAGTGATCGAAGCTTTAGCAAAAGCGGTGCAGGCAAGAAGAGCACACGCCTAAGTTACTAAACTATTTTATAAAAAGGCTAACGGTAAAAATCGTTAGCCTTTTTTGTTGTTAGATTTGACGTGATGCGGAGTTGTTTTTAAACCCCCTATTGGCACTGATAGTTAAAATGTGGAGCTATCTAACAGTATGGACATCCTTCATTCAGCCAACTATGAGGAATGCCTTGCATGAGCAGAGCACAGTCAGGGGTCACGGAGCCTTTTGGAAAGAGACTAAGGTCGGAGAAGAAAGACGAATGCTCCCGCTTGATATCGAGAGCCTGCATATTCCAAGTCTGAGTGCTTAGCCGGATGGTATCAAAGGTGTTTTCGTTTCGACTGTGTGACCAACCAGTATTGCCGCGTTGGAAAAATGTAGAGGCGGTTTCGATAGAATCAAAGAGGCTAGATTCTGGGAGTCGCTCTGCTTTATTGCCTTGGAAAAGGACGAGTTTTTCTTTCCCTTTAGATTCTATAAGGATGTCAAATCCGTCATGGTTAGAGGAAAGGTTAAAACAGGCCTTACCATAGCGACCTGGGAAGACTATGCCTCCAGAGATTCTATTGGCGTGAGAGCTCGTGTGGCGATGGGGTACGTAAACGCCCTCTATCCCTTTGTATTCTACGGCAATCCGGTGGGCAGCGTTATGACTGCTGGTGCCGAAGAAGGCAGGAAAACCTTTTGGGCGCATTTGGGAAAGCGAGAGTTGACAGATTCCTCCATAGGCGTAGCCCTTTACGAGAATAGGGCTCATCCCTTCAGGGAGGGCGGCATGGGCGACTTCTGGATCGATCCTGTAGTTCAGTAAGATCCTGTGCTCGATATAGCCAGTGATTTCCTTGAACATGATGTTAGAGAGGAGAAAGGGGGGTAGGAGTTGGGGGGCGTTTTCTGCGGTTAAGCTCCTGAAACGGTTGCGAGATCTTTTTTATCCTGAGGGAGGAAGTTCTCGAAGCGGTTCTTATCTAGGGCTTTCATGTAAGCTTCTTCTGGAGAGATCATCCCTTTGAGGAGCACGTCCCAGATAGCGTCATCCATGAACTGCATTCCTTCTGATTTACCTGCGACGATAACATCGGTGAGCTTGTTAGTTTTTCCCTCTCGAATGATTGAGGCTGTAGCGGGATTGGAAAACAGAATTTCATTTACAGCAACACGCCCTGGCTTATCTGCACGCTTACAGAGTAGCTGCGCTACCACACCTTTAAGGGATGAGGAAAGCATAGTTCTTACCATACTTTGCTGATTTGCTGGGAAAACATCAATCAGACGGTCAATCGTCTTACGAGCTGAGTTGGTGTGGAGTGTTCCGAATACGAGCATCCCAGTTTCTGCCGCAGAGAGGGCTAGAGAGGTGGTTTCGAGGTCTCGCATTTCCCCTACAAGAACGATTTCAGCATCTTCACGGAGTGATGCTCTGAGTCCATCTGCGAAAGTCGTGGCATGATCAGGAACCTCGCGCTGTGTGATCACACATCCTTTCGATTGGTGCACGAATTCGATCGGCTCCTCTACGGTGATGATGTGCTTATTGTAATTAGAATTAATGAAATCAATCAGAGCTGCGAGTGTGGTGGACTTCCCTGAACCCGTTGGACCAGTTACGAGAACAAGCCCTGAGCGTAAATCCGCAAAGCGTTTGATCTGTGAAGGAATTCCCAGCTGCTCTAGGGTCATGATCTTGGTTGGGATGATACGGAAAATTGCCGAAAGCCCAGTGTGCTGCTTGTGGAAATTAGAACGGAAGCGGTTATCCTCATCCATTTCGTAAGCAAAGTCAGCGTCACCGCCGCCATCTGGAGCATCTTCCATGAATGGTGCCCAGAGTCGCTCAGGGCAGATTTCCTTGAGCATACGCTCCATTTTTTCAGCGGTGAGTACAGGGTATCCTTCGATTTTATGGACTCCTCCGTGCACGCGCATGTGAGGGACGCGGCCTTGCTGGAGGTGGAGATCCGAGCCACCCTCTTTGATGAGCTCATTGAATAGTTCGTCGATTTCAGCCATGATAAGTATGTGTTAAATGTTGTGTTAAAAGTGGAGTTTAGTTGAATAGCTTAGAGTCTTCTCCTTTTGAAAGTAGGAAGTTCTTCATCGTCGTTTTATCCTCGCAGCGGCGGTAGGCATCAACGGCAAAGATTTTGCCTTCATTGTAGTGCTGCTGAAGGTTGTCATCCATACAGACCATTCCTACATTTTTCCCTGTCTGCATAACACCTGGGAGCATGAAGGTCTTACCATCACGAATACAGGCGCCGACAGCAGGGTTGTTGACGAGCATTTCCATAGCCATCACGCGGCCTTTACCAGACTTGTGAGGAAGGAGCTGCTGACAAATGATCCCACGGAGGGATTCCGCAACCATGATACGGATTTGATCACGCTGATCGAGCGGGAATACATCTAGAATACGGTCTAGAGTTCGCGGAGCAGAACTGGTGTGCAGCGTTCCCATCACTAAGTGACCGGTTTCCGCTGCGGTGAGACCGAGGGAGATGGTGTCGAGTGCACGCATTTCCCCAACGAGAATAACATCAGGATCTTGTCGGAGTGCTCCACGGAGTGCACGTGGGAAGGACTCGGTGTGGAGGTGGACTTCTCGCTGAGTAACGTGACAGCCGATCGGGTCAAAGACGAATTCGATAGGATCTTCCATGGTTAGAATGTGGTCATCCCGGTCCTTATTGATAAAGTCCATGATCGCAGCCATGGTGGTGGATTTACCTGATCCCACTGCTCCAGTGATGAGGATTAAGCCGTTCTGATAACGTGCCATAGGCATGATATACTTTGTCGGAAGGTTGATTTCCTGCATGGTTCGGATTTGTGCGTTAATAATACGCATGACGATCTCTAGTCCGAGGCGCTGCTGCACAACCGATGCTCGGAAGCGCGCATAGTCAGTTTGGAGAGCGTAATCAGCATCTCCAGATTTAGCGAGGTCGTCCCATTCGCGCTTCCCTAAGAACTGGTTACAGAGGATACGCACTTGGTCATCGGTGAGACGCTCAGAATTAGGGAAAATAGGCTGGAGCTTACCATAGCGTCTCCACATAGGCTGGGAGCCAGTGGAAAAGTGCACATCCGAGCAGTCCATTTCAACAGCGTATTCTAAATAGCGGTCAAGATCTTCATAGAAAGGGTGGAACTCTTGATCACGGTCGTCAG
>JALZVA010000075.1 GCA_023301335.1 Akkermansiaceae bacterium | reverse complement strand
GAAGAGCCAGTGACTCCAGAAGAGGGGAAATACTAAGCCTTTTGTTAAAATTTCTAGGGAAATCAAGCGAATCCTTAAATTAAGGAGGAAAGAATTGGTAAATAGCCCTGAAATTTATTATAACCCGCACAAGAATAGAGTCCGCAACAAACTCTTTTAAACCCTTTAATTAAAAGCTTTCTTAAAATACCCTTTAGGAATATTTTGAGAAGTTTTACAAGATATTTAAAGAAACTTAAATATCTGCTAAATAACTTAACCTATAACTATAGCATAATACAGTGAATCCATTCACCCGATACATGAAAGACAGTAACGAGCCTCAGCAAGAGGGCTCTTCTCAACCAGTAGCTAATTCTTCAGCCCAGGCTAAAGGACAAGAACCTGCTGGATCATCAACACGCTCAGCTGGAGGAAGAAATATCCTCAGCGCAGATGTTGAGATCAAAGGGAAAATTAACTTCACTAACGATCTTGTTGTTGATGGGAAAATTGAAGGAGAAATCATCTCAGATGGATCTTTAACAGTTGGCGAAAATGCAAGGATCAGAGCTGAAATCAGAACTCGATCAGTTGTCATTTATGGTAAGGTTTATGGAAATATCTCAGTTTCTGAGCGTGTTGAGCTAAAGAAAGATGCTGAACTCGTTGGGGATATTAAAGCTGGAACCATTTCTATTGAAGCAGGAGCCATTTTTGTAGGTAACTCAACAGTTGGAACTCCTACAGAGAAACCTGCTCCTCTTACTACACCAGCACCTGTAAGAAAATCAAAAGCAGCAGAGAAGCCGAGTGCTGTAACTTCATCTATTCCTGCTCCAAAGAAAAAGCAGGAAGAAAAGCAGGAAGATGTTAAGATTGATCCTGCAATGGCGGCAATGGCTAGTAGGTCTATGCCACTGCAAAAGAAAAAAGTAAACTCTGCTCCTGTATCAGCTTCACAGTCTTTAGGTGGCCCATCAAAGGTAACAAAGCCGATTTCATCTTTATCGTCACCGCCGTCGTCACCGTCGTCACGGCCATCAGCACCTCCAAAGAAGTAAAGGTATTAGAACATTTTACATAGCTATGTGATTTATTTACATAGCTCAGATAACTTGATCCCACGTTTTTTATAAGCGTGGGATTTTTTTATTTAAAAAATGAGTAATACTGTCTCATTTGTGTCATTTAGTCTCTTTTTGAGACGTTTTTTGTTGCTATGAGTGGGAAATGGTTATGTTTTAATGAGTTTTCAATTACTTTAACTCTTTAATAATTAGATATTAGTGTATATTCACAAGATTTTGGTATGTAAAATGCAGTTATGAAGTCACAATGAGTACATTAAATAACATGCTAGCCAGACACCCCTTGTTCACCGCCAGTCCCCTTAGCGCGATCCCACATCTGATTCAGACAGCCATTCAAGGCTTTGATCAGGCTTGTGTCAGCTCACGTTCTGACCATCAACTATACGCAACCGATTCTGGTTGGATACTGCGTATAGATGCACCAGGTCTAGAAAAGGAGGAGATTAAGATCAGCTTCGAAGACCAAGGTTTAAATATCGAAGCTGAGCATGAGGATTTTGCCTTAGAAAAACGCTTCGTGCTCGGGAATGATGTAGATACCGAAAATATCATGGCAAAACTCGAAGATGGAATTCTCGAACTCACTCTCCCGAAAACCCAATCAACCAAAAATATTAACATCCAATAATTTATATGAAAACTGAAGAAACTATGCTCACCCAACGCCCCAAGGCCTCGTTCTCCGAAAATGATGAAGCCCTCACTGTCGCGATCGCTCTTCCCGGAGTGAAAAAACAAAACGTAACGCTTTCGGCTGAGCAAAACTCCCTCACCGTCAAGGCAAGCCGTGAATGCCAAGCTGAGGAAGGGCTAATCCTCATATCCAGCAGCGCAGCTCCGGATCAGTATGAACTAAACTGGGAGGTGGATAGCAGCTATGATGTGAGCCAAACGGGAGCAAAATTTGAGAATAACATACTGCGCCTCACTATCCCAGCAGTAGAGAAAAAGCAGCTCACTTTAGAAGTGAATTAAAAAAAATCACATCCGAATTCGGATGATACCCTTTGTATGTGTAGTGGCCGAGTCTCGGAGAGTATTCTCTGAGGCTCGGTTTTTTTAAGCCAGTATCTACAGACTCGGGAAATAGCTTGGTGCTGGACAGTGTATAGTCATGGCAGTGGCCGAGTGTGGGTGTGGGAAGGTGAGAGCGTGTGCTTGGAGGAGCATACGTTGATTTGTTTCCAACAGATCAGAAATAAGGTTGCAGTGAGCGATGTCATTGTAGCGGTAATCACCGACAATAGGATATCCAGACTCTAACAAGTGTTGGCGAATTTGATGGAATCGCCCCGTCACAGGGCTGCACGCGATGAGAGAAAATGCTCTCCCTTTGATAGTTCCTCTGCGTAATGTTTTAAAGACCGTGCTGGCCTCTTTGAAAGGATGCTCTGGAGATTTTTGTAGAGGGGTGGAGTTTGTCCACGATTCAGGAGTGTCATCTCCCTCGACCAAGGCATGATAGGTTTTGCTGACCTCGCGTAGCTCGAATGCACGGTGTAAGTGTTTTGCAGCTTCTTGTTCGAGCCCGAAGAGTAAGACTCCGCAGGTGGGGCGGTCGAGGCGGTGAATCGGGTGCACACGTTGTCCGATTTGATCTCGGAGGATTTTCATTGCGACCAGGTCATCCGCTTGTGGTTCATCTGCTGGGTGGACGAGGTGACCTGCTGGTTTATCTATAGCTACCAGATAGTCGTCTTGAAAGAGAATTGAGAGAGGTTCTGGAACCATTACTTCCTGAGTTTAATCATATTAAGAGGGAGATTAGGGTCGATGTCACAGTCAAGAGGGGAGTGCTGACCATGGAGGTGCTTATGTAATCCGATAAAGGCGATCATTGCCGCATTGTCAGAACTAAGGTGCGGGGCGCAGGGGAGGAAATGAATCCCTCTCTTCGTTGCGGCATCTTGCAGTGCATCGCGTAGTGCGCGGTTACAGGAAACACCACCGGAGAGAGTGATAGATGTGAGGCCGCGTTCTTGTGCAGCTTTAATAGTTTTGAGAACTAACACCTCAATGACTGCGGCTTGGAAGGAAGCACAAAGATCGGGAAGTTGTTCTGGTGGAGCTTTTCCGTTCTGAGGGTCGAGCTCCGTAAGAGTATAGAGCACGGCAGTTTTGAGTCCAGAGAAGGAAAAATCTAAACCCTTGTTTTTCATCGAACGTGGAAACTTAAAGGCGGTAGGGTCGCCTAGCTTCGCGAGTGTTTCAATTTCAGGTCCTCCTGGGTAGGGTAGGCCTAACATTTTAGCGACTTTATCAAACGCCTCTCCCGCCGCGTCATCTTTGGTTTTTCCTAAAAGTTCGTAGGAGCCAAATTGCTTAGCATGCAAGATCATGGTGTGCCCACCAGAGACGACTAGAGCGATGTTTTCTTGAATCCCATTGCTCTCCTCCATGAAAGGTGAGTGGAGATGTCCCTCCATATGGTTCACAGAAACAAATGGTTTTTTTGCGGCGAGCGCGAGCGCTTTTGCCGTGGTATGCCCAATCAGGAGAGAGGAAGCCAGCCCTGGCCCAGCGGTGGCGCAGAAGACATCAATATCAGAAATATTAAGCTTAGCTGTAGTGAGAGCCGCTTCTAACACGGGCTTGATATTGAGCCCGTGATTACGCGAGGCGAGTTCTGGAACCACGCCTCCATACTCGCGGTGCAGTTCTATCTGAGAGGAGATCTCTGAAGATAAGATACGGCACTGCATGGCGTCCCCTTGGATCACGGAGACCGCAGTTTCATCACAGCTGGATTCTATGCCGAGGACGGTAAGCATGATTAGAGTTCTTCGTTACTACTGAGAGTCACTGTAGCTCCATCTGGGAGATCTTTGATCTGCTGATGGATCGCGGCCATAGAGAGATAGTGCTGACCGATGTCTACGGTGCAGATATTATCGAGCGTGTACGAGCCGGAAAGAACGGGAGGGATTTTAAAGCTATAGCAATGACCTTTAGGGAGATTGATCCCAGCTTCTTCGGCTTGCCGAATGTAGTTCATGTAGAGCCAATCGTTAGCATTGTTTTCCTCTAACATACGCTCCAGGAAGTCTTTTTTATCAGTCCCGCGCTGGTTGAGCGTGCCTAGTTGGGTATCGAGATGATGAAGTGAGCCATCCTCATAGATGAGGAAGAGGTCACCGAAGCGATTCACGATCCAGATGGTAAAGGTTTGCGGGAGAAGATGCTGCCAAGAGCCAAGGTGGGCTTTCCAGTCGATCCCTTCCTGGTCGATGAGATAATCTAATGGGTTGAATGATTCCATAGAGAATGAGTGTTATTTTTGAGCGTTTACTGCATCAATGATTTCTTTAATCAGAGGTGGGCCATTGTAGATGAAGCCTGTGTAAAGCTGGACGAGTTTAGCTCCTGCCTGAAGTTTGTCTATCGCATCTTGGCCAGTCATGATTCCGCCCACACCGATAATCGGCACTTGGGCTCCAAGATGAGAGTGGAAATCGGCGATGACTTCTGTTGACTGCTGTGTCACGGGTGCTCCAGAAAGGCCTCCTGCCTCGTCGCAATAAGGGTAACCTTGAACCTTGGAGCGCTCGATCGTAGTATTGGTGGCGATTAAGCATTCGAGTCCGCCGTCGATGAAGACTTTGGAAAGCTCCGCAATCTGCTCAGATCCCATGTCTGGAGCCACTTTGAGGGCGATAGGCATGCGCACACCAGTTTCTTCACTGAGCTTACTTTGCTCGTTTTTGAGAGCTTCGAGGAGTCGAGCGGTGTCGTCTGCCGCCTGAAGATCACGTAGGCCGGGAGTGTTGGGAGAGGAAATATTAACAGTCACGTAGTCAGCCACTCCCCAGCATCCACGGAGTGCGGCGAGGTAGTCACTGATGGCGTCTGCATTTGGAGTAAGCTTGTTTTTACCGATATTAAAACCGACAATACCCTGGAAAGAACTTGCAGATTTCACGTTTTCTACCCCTTCTTTCACTCCGCAGTTATTGAATCCCATACGGTTAATGATAGCTTCTTTCTGAATGATTCTAAAGAGGCGTGGTTGTGGGTTTCCGGGTTGAGGCACGGGGGTGATAGTGCCAATTTCTACAAAGCCAAAACCGAGGCGACCAAGTGCATCAATCGAGTCACCTTCCTTATCCAGACCTGCAGCAAGCCCAACTGGGTTAGGGAAGCTTAAGCCCATACACTCGACGGGTTCTGTCTCTGGCATGTTCCCTGCAAGAGGTGCGAGTAGGCCTACTTTTTCTGAGAGTTTCAGGAGGTCTAGGGAAAGATGATGAGCATACTCTGCATCAAGTTTAAAGAGGAGGTTGCGCGCGAGCCGGTATTGCCAGGTTCTCATGATCTTGTGGTAAAAATTGGATAAAAAAAGAGGCACTCTCTGTTGGGAGTGCCTCGAAATAATTTAGACCTAAAAGAAAGTCAATTATGCTTGTGTAGCTTCTCTGGCTGCCTTAGCTGCTGCAGCTGAAGCTTCTTGAGCTGGGCTGATATACTTCCAGCGTTGACGTTTTCTTTTTGCTGTAGCACGTGACTTACGCTTTTGGCGTTGATCAGGTGTTTCAAATGCACGACGACGGCGCATTTCTTCTAGGATGCCCTCGTTATCGAGCATGGTCTTAAGACGCTTGAGAGCTCTGTCTACTGGCTCTCCTTTTTGAATGTTTACTCCGCGCATGGTATGAAATTTGTTTTTAGTTCAGGTCGGGGCGGGAAACTAGGAATCTCAGCGGAAGATGTCAAGGAGTGAGTAGATAAAATCTAAAAAAAGAGTGAGAAACACAGTCTATGAGCATGGATGTGCCTAAATGAGCCTTGATATGGCTTCGTTTTCTGGAAATGAGGAAGAGGTGAGGGAGGTGTTTTTCTT
>JALZVA010000074.1 GCA_023301335.1 Akkermansiaceae bacterium | reverse complement strand
CCTTCTATTTACTTGATGGGGCCAGACATGAAGCCATTTGCGAAGACTGGCTATCAGGCTGGTGGACCAGAAAGCTACAATGCACATTTGGATGAGCTTCTAGAGGGAAAAGAAAAGCGTGATGCAGCTTTTGCTGCAGCGGCTGTAGCTGCGTCAACGGAAGAAAAAGTAAAGCATTACGAAATGGCTCTTCAATCATTATCTGGAGTCTCCGCATCAGAAGTCTATCCAGATATCTTTGCTGAAATTCTTGAAATCGACCCTAAAAATGTATTTGCAAATAAGGATAAACTAATGAGCAAGCTGGGATCTTTGAAAACAAGAGAAGATTATGAAAATGCTCCTAAAGAAATTGATGCCTTTATTGAAGAATATAAAGTTGAAGGAGAGTTTCACCAGGAGCTATTAGGTCAGAAAATTAATATTTTCTTAAGAATGGGTAAAGTAGAAGAGGTTGGTTCACTGTTAGATGAAGCGATTTCTGTAGACCCGGAGAGTGAAGTAGCAGGTCATCTAACAACCTTTAAAGACGGTCGTTTTGTTAAGATGCTTGAAGCTAAGGCTGCTGCCGAAGCAAAGAAAGCAGAAGAAACAGAGAAAGCAGAAGAAACAGAGAAGTAATAACTCACTCTCTAGCGTAAAGGCTGGAGAGCTTTTCTGAAATATTTTATGAAGCTAAGTGGAGTAATTCACTTAGCTTCATTTTTGTCTCTATAGACTTCTTCTGCGCGTTTGATAATGGCAAGAGCCACTTGCTTTTTGTCCATTTTCTGAAGCGGTTCCTCGTGTTCTTTGAACACAAAGACAACTTCGTTATCAGAGCTATTAAAGCCAATGTCGTTACGAGAAACATCATTGGCAACAATGCAGTCGCATTGTTTTCTCTCTAATTTTGAGCGAGCATTGTCGATCACGTTTTGTGTCTCAGCGGCGAAGCCAAACAGAACGCCCTGGAAGCCAAAGATGGGACGGGTAGAAGCTAGGATGTCTGGATTTTTCACCAGCTCAATAGTCATCGTGTCGCCCTTCTTTTTGATCTTATGTTCAGGGACTTCAGCTGGGCGGTAGTCAGCCACAGCAGCGGCAAAAATAGCGACATCACTCTTTCCAATCCAGTTTTCAACAGCAGCATACATATCTGCCGCGGACTCTACGGGAATGAAATCAACACCGTCTGGAATGTCTAAATCCGTAGGGCCGGAGATGAGAGTAACCTTATGACCTTCATGCATCGCTGCACCAGCAATCGCATACCCCATTTTTCCAGAAGAGTGATTACTAAGGTAGCGGACAGGATCAATAGCCTCGCGTGTGGGGCCTGCTGTGATGAGAAAGTGCATGGAAAGGTTTTAGCGTTGTTCAGGGAGAAGGCGTTCAGCTTCTTCGACGATGCCCTGAGTCTCCCATAATCTCCCACAACCTTTGTAGCCACAAGCGAGCATCCCGTCATCTTCAGGGCCGATGAAGTGGCATCCGTCTTGTTTTAACTGTTCCACATTACGCTGCGTCGCTGCGTGCTGCCACATTTTTCCATTCATCGCAGGTGCTAGTAAAACAGGTGCCTTAGTAGCGAGGTAGATAGAAGCTAAAGGGTCGGGAGAAAGTCCGTTGGCAAAATTGCCTAATACATTTGCTGTAAGAGGTGCGATGAGGAGGAGGTCTGCATTATCTGCGAGAGAGATGTGTCCTGGCTTCCACGCTTGCTTCTCATCTTGTAGAGAGACGAGCACAGGATTCCTAGTAAGCACCTGCAAGGTCAGAGGGGTGATGAATTCCGTGGCGGAATCTGTCATCACGGCATGCACATCATGATTTTTTTTAACGAGTTGCGAGGCTATATCAGCAGCCTTATAAGCTGCGATGGATCCCGAGATTCCTAAAACGATCGTCGCCATGGCGGCAAAGTGGCAGGACTTTTAAAAAAAGCAATAGTAAAGCCATATTGTGAAAATGGAACGGGTTGTGTGATTTTGTTAATTATTAATAATAAGTTGATTACAGTTTTATGATTGAGGCTTGAGCTAGTTTGAAGAACAGCTTTTCACAGCCCGTGAGCTTATTGAGGTAATTTCTCTCGGCAAGTATTTGACGTCACCCTAGAAAAGAGTGTAGCCTAAATGTATGCAGGATCTCTCAATCGCAGAAAATGTGCTACAAACCATGCTGGGAAAGCTCGGTTTTGAGGTGTCAACCACGGTGGTGGAAGAAGTTAGTGGGCCGTGTATCCAGATATCATCCGAGCAAAGTGATCTGATCATTGGCAATAATGGAGACAGGCTTGAAGACTTACAGTACTTAATGAATCGTATTGTATCGATTAAAGATCCCTCGATTCCTCGAATTAAAGTGGATTGTGAGGAGTACCGGAAGAAGCAAGAAGAACAGCTATTGGAAAAGGCGAAGTCTCTTGCCGAAAAGGTGAGAGAAGATGGAAAACCAGCGAAGACCCGCCCACTCAATGCCTACTACCGTCGCTTAGTGCATAATGTGTTTGCCGATGTCGATGATATCACCACATCTTCTCAAGACGGGAGTGCGCGTTATAAACGAATCATCATTTCTAAAGTGGGGAAATAAGATGGCGGAGATTCACAGACTAGTTCTCGTTGGAGACTTAAACCAATTTGGATTTTTATTTGGCGGTAAGCTTTTGAGCTGGGTCGATGAGGCAAGCTGGATTGCCGCCAGCCTAGACTTCCCTGATTGTAAGTTCGTGACTGTGGGCATGGATAAGGTTGAGTTTAGACACCAGATATCAGCCGGGCATATTCTCTCTATTCGTTCCAGTTTGAAGAAACAAGGGCGCACCTCTGTCACTTACCGTGTAGAGGTTTACCGTGGGAAAATCCCAGAGGAAGGAATCCTATTCTCCACCTGTGTATCCTTCGTCAATGTGAACGAAGACGGAGAAAAAAAGCCAATCTAGGTGAGTTTCTAAAAAGCTCTACACGGAAGGATTTTTTCTTCTAGTCGCTTTGCCTATAGATTCTTGTCTGAATTGGCTTGTATAGCGAGTATTCCCGCCCATGTTTTCTCTACTTAAGTAAGTCCATTGATATGCATTTAGAACTTCTCGACATCATCGCCATCCTCCTCACCTTGGCTGCATTATTTGCCTACGCAAATCATCGACTCCTTAAATTACCTATGGCTATAGGTGTCATGCTGATAGGGCTTATCACCAGTATTGGAATTCTCTTGGTGGGGACACAAGTTGAAGGCGTGAAGGAATCCGCGACGGGATTTATCGAAGGTATTGATTTTAACGAAACACTGATGCAGGGCATGCTGAGTTACCTCCTCTTTGCTGGAGCCTTGCATGTAAACTTGAGCGACTTAAAGCAACAGAAATGGCTTGTGAGTATCATGGCTAGTTTCGGCGTATTGTTTTCTACCTTTGTAGTCGGAAGCATCGCTTACTTTCTATTCGGAGCCTTAGGGATAGAGATCCATTACATGTGGTGTTTTGTCTTTGGAGCCTTGGTTGCTCCCACTGACCCCGTAGCTGTGTTAGGTATTTTGAAAAGCGTTGGAGCACCGAAGTCCTTGGAGACAAAGATCACTGGAGAGTCACTCTTTAATGACGGAGTCGGAGTGGTGGTGTATATAGCCTTAGTCGGGATTGCTTCTTCGGTGACGATGGGAGGAGACGTTGCAGGAGGAAGTGCCACTGGAAACAGTGCTGGAGATATTGCCATGCTCTTCACCGTTGAAGCGGGTGGAGGGATTTTATGGGGATTGATCTTAGGCGGAATCGGCTACTCTCTGTTAAAATCGATTGATAATTCTCATGTGGAGATATTGATCACCCTCGCGATCGTTACCGCAGGCTATAGAGGTGCTATGGCCATGCACACCAGTGGCCCACTCGCTATGGTGGTAGCAGGACTATTGACAGGGAACCCTCTGAGTAAGCATGCGATGAGTGAGAAGACGCGTTCGGAAATGGATACCTTCTGGGTTTTGATAGATGAGATACTCAATGCCGTCTTGTTCCTCCTTATCGGACTGGAGCTACTACGCCTCACGCTTGATTTAAATGCCTTTGTCGCGGGAGTCATCATGATCCCGATTTGTTTAGCTGCCCGCTTTGTCGCCGCCAGTGTGCCGGTGTATTTACTGAAACAGAGAAAAGAGTTCTCCCCTGGAGTAATTAAGATTCTTACTTGGGGAGGTATCCGAGGTGGTATTTCCACTGCCTTAGCCTTAGGGATTCCAGAAAATGTAGAAGGACGTGAAACCATCCTCGTGGTCACCTACGTGATTGTCATCTTCTCCATCGCAGTACAGGGCCTCACGCTGAAGCCACTTATTCAGAAAAGCCTTAAGCAGGAGACTTCCTAGTTAAATTACCCCTCACCTCCAGCTCGATCATCGTTAGGTCGGGTGGAGCCTTCGCTCGTAACGGGCTGCGAAGAATGTTCCTGTAAAAAGCAGAACCGCGATGAGAATAGTTAGGACAGGGTTGTTATCGATGCCTACTTTGATGGTGATCATGTAGGCGAGGAAGAGGACGACAAGGAGGTTAGAGTAACGGTCATCACGAAGGATGAATTCGTAGAGATAGTAAAAAAGAACGAGAATTAGGGGAATAGCTATGAACGCATAAAGTTCCGATA
>JALZVA010000073.1 GCA_023301335.1 Akkermansiaceae bacterium | reverse complement strand
GTGGCCTTTTAATAACTTTATAGCTTTATCTGGCTGCTCGGTCATTAGAGCGATCCCAAGTGGAAGGCGTAATGACTGAGGGGTAATGGAGAGATTCTTGAGAAACTTGAGCGCCTTTTGACTTTCTTCTTTGTTTTTAAAAGCCTCAGCTGTCTGATAATACGCCAGCCATTTTCGTGGGCTAACTGAGTTACCAGGTGATAATTTCTCTAACACTTCAGCTTCGATATTTTCATCTTTAGCGACTTTCACGAGCCGATTAAACTCATATGAACTAGTATTAGATTTTAAGCCTTTTCTAAGTTCATTGGTTAATACTATAAGAGCCGTGTCTTTTTTACCACTTTCTAACAATTTCTTCACCTTGTCTCTGGGGTTACTAGAACTAGAGGAATGACTAGACTGTCGTGGCGCTGCACCGATGACGAAACCTGCAGTTTTCTTAGCTGTGCGTATAGAGGTTTTCTTTTTAGTGAGGAAACGATGCTGCTCATTTTCCATTTCCAGAGCTGTGATTAGGCTTTGGATTTGAGACGATTCGGTAATTTTGCGTCCTAACATAAGGCGTCGCGCTGCTGCTTTCACAGAGGATTTCAAGGACTCGTCCCATGATTTAAATTTGGACGTATCACTAGGGAGTTGAGCGGCTTGGATAAGAAGCTGGTCAATCGATTGTCTTTGCCCTTTATCAAGTGATGCATTTCTAGCTTCTTCCAAAAATTTTGCTATAACGAGGCTGGATTTAGAATCTTTATGAGCGGCTGAAGCTTCTAGTATAAGAGCATCGGCTTTATACGTCTCATTTGCTTTTGCTGCGATGAGGTGCTCAGTATTCTTCTTATCTGGATTGGCTTTATTTGCTATAAGGTACCTAAGAATTGGGTTTTTGATGAGATCTATTTCGGAATTCAGTTTCTTAAAATCGATCTTATTTGCGCCATTGTAAGAATAGCCTTGATGGAAGTGGGATAGCTGAAAGAAAGAAAGATTACTTAATACTGTGAGACTATTCTCCAGGGTTGGAATACCCCCAGATCTCCATCCCACGAACTGTTGGTTTTTTTCATTACTTTTATTAAACAGTTCGGCTATTTTTTTATAATCATCACCGTGAAGTGTGCTTCTATCGATCATGCTTTTTGCCCAAAAATAGGCAATCTGCTTGAGATTTGGTTGTGTTTGTGAAGACCTATTATAAAAATTAGTAATAGGAACCTCAGTAGGGTTTTGGTCTACATACTTTTTATACGCTTTTAAGACTTCATCGGATATGGATAGCTTACTATTAGGTTCATAGGTATTTTTCTGTAAGCTAAGCAGAGCCAAGATTGGGAGAGGTTCTAATTTCTCTGATTCCCCTATTTTTTCTAAGATTAGACGTTCATGCTCCTTTTCTTCAGCATCATCTGCTACGCAATAAGAGAGGATGTCTTGGTGTAATTGAGAGAGGATGTTTGGATTTGCCCTTAATTTCTCCAAAAGCTCCTTCGGTAGCTTCAGTTCCATTCGGTCTAATTTTCGGCTAGCCGCTATCTCCAGATAAACGGGATTCTCTAAATTAGCTAAGACAAGTGATTCTAGTTTGTCTCCTTGGTTTTGCTGAGGGAGGGCAAAAATAGTCCATAGCTCGATGTTTGTTTCACCAGCATCTGCTAGTTGCTTCCCCCACTCCTCTTGTTGCTCTTTTCCCAAGTCACCTAGAATGCGGCAGGCGTGCATGCGAGTCATGAGTTTGAGCGATGCTTCGTCTGCTGGGAGAATCGAATTAACGTTCGCTGCTTGGTTAGAATTACCATAACTATACGAGTACCTGTTATTTGATCCAATATTGCTAATCAAATTCAGAATACTTGACGCATTTGATGCAGCTTTGACTGACTTTATTATGGCAGACTGAGAAGCCTTTCCGAAAGGGCTATTACTGTAGCGGTTTGAGCTGTCATTAATGGACCATCCCTTAGTGACTTTATCAAAAGAGAAGTCTCTCTCTAACAATTTTATAGCTGCTGCGTAGCTTTCCTTAATAAATCCTACTTCGTATTCTACTAAAGAACTTAAGAGTAAGAGTCTACCGTCATTGGGGAAATTTGTGATGTGGAGATCAAGGTAGTTTTTAGCCTCTTCAAAGGCTTCCTGCTTAATGAGGTCAAAGACAAGCGCCTCAAGCTTTCTCGCATCGAGCTTGCCTGTGCCCAGTTTTTCTAACTCGAGCATGCCTTTTTCGTAATCATTCTCTTCGAAGTAGAGTTTTGCAACGCGTCTGGTCGAGGTGTCTGTTTTGTCAACAATCTGCGCTTTTTTCAGAATGGCAAGAGCGAGTTTACGCTGACCTTGACGGAGGTCACTGTTAGCAATTTCTATGAGAATAGAGCTATCATTGGGCTTGAGTCTTGTGGCTTCGAGTAAGAGCTGTCTACGTTCATTCGTGCGATTCAGTGAGCGGTAGACTTCGGCTAGAGCCATTACCGGTGCAACGGCCTGCGGGGAAGTCCGCCGTCTTTCTGTAAGCGTATCGATGAGCTCATTAGAAGTGCCTTGAAGTTCGGCTATTTTTGCTAGCTCTGCCGTCCATTGGATACGTTCGTTTAAGTCTTTAGCTTCGTCGTAAAGGCGCCAATAGAGGTGATATGCTTGAGTGTAATTGCTGTTAAGTGTGTATAGGTTCGCTAATTTCCCAAGAATATCGACTTCTCCTTCGAATTTCTCTACTCCTCGTCTAAGATTTTCCAGAGCTTTTTGATGCTCTCCACTGGACTCAAAAAGAGAAACTTCCATCAACCAAGCGGCTTTATCATTAGGCGTTAGTTTTTTCCATCTAGATGCAACGGTTTGAGCTTTTTCGAGGTCACCAGAGCGTTCATATACGGCACAAAGTTGCTTAAGATAAGTGCCTTTTAACCCTCCTGGCAGAGTCAGAACTCTTTCCATCACAGCTGCTGCTTCATTCAGATCATAGCGGCGCTCATGTATTCTAACAGCAATTAGTAAAGAGGCTATATCCTCACTTTTAGAAAGCTCTTCAACGACCTCATTAGCTTTCCCCTGTTCCCCTTGAGCATCAAGTAAGCTAGCTTTTAGAAAGAGTTCTTTAGTGGAGGGAGTTTTCTTTAATTTTAAAGCCGCTAGTGCGTCCTCAGAGCCTTTGCCCTTGATGATAATATTGGTTAATTTTTGAATAGCTGAATCTATTTCTGTAGGCGTCTTAGAGATCTGTAG
>JALZVA010000072.1 GCA_023301335.1 Akkermansiaceae bacterium | reverse complement strand
CTACCTCTGCCTGCTCAATGTCTTGGTTTTCCTCCATCTCTTTATTTGGCAAAGTTGGCGGCTAAGTCTTCGAGAGCCTCTGGATCTGCCTTGTCGGCATCATCGATCGCGGATTTCTGAAGTGCTACAAGCTCCTTCACGCCTTTGGTGGCGAGAGCTAGCATCTGGCTCATCTGCTCTGCAGTGAAGACTGCTTCTTCACCAGAACCTTGGATCTCAACGAATTCTAAATTCTCTGTCATCACGACATTGAAGTCCACACTGGCATCACGATCTTCTGGGTAATTCAGGTCGAGAATCGGGGTGTCTTGATAGACCCCTGCACTAATTCCTGCAACTAGTCCCTTGAGTGGGTTTTCCTTTAATTTTCCTTCTGCAAGAAGTTTGTTTAAGGCGATAGCGGTGGCTACACAGCCTCCTGTGATAGATGCGGTACGGGTGCCGCCGTCTGCCTGGATCACATCACAGTCAATCCAGAGTGTGCGACTCCCTAGTTTTTTTAAATCAACCACGGCACGGATAGATCTTCCGATCAGGCGCTGAATCTCAGAGGAGCGTCCATCGAGCTTTCCTCGGTTAATATCCCTTTGCTTACGATCGTGAGTGGAATAAGGGAGCATGCTATACTCAGCTGTGAGCCAGCCACCTTTGACTTTCTGGGCTCTCATCCAGCGGGGTACGTCCTCCTCAACTGTGCAGGCACATATCACGCGGGTGTTCCCAAAGCTCACAAGCACAGATCCTGTAGCATGTGGAGCTACATTTGGCTCAAAGTTGATCGGTCTCAGAGTGTCTTCTGCGCGTCCATCGGGTCGGTTCATAGAGGAGGAATAAAGAATACGGATTGAAGTTTCAAGTATTCACTCTATAAATGACTGCATCTGATGAATAAAGAGAGGGCCGAGGAACTAGAAAAGTGGGCGAGCGATGTTATTTTCGGTCGTGCTAAAGGCTTTCGAGCGAGTGTGACACGATTTGTGTTACATGGATTTTCTTATCTATTTCGTGTGCTCGTACGTATGCGACTGTATCTTTTTCGAAGAGGCTGGAAGAGGCAGGCGCACGTTGGTACCTTGGTGGTAAGTATCGGGAATATCACTGTAGGAGGTACAGGGAAGACTCCTGTAGTAGAGCTTTTTGCAAAAACATTACGAGATCGAGGTAGGAATGTCTCTATTCTCTCACGAGGGTATAAAAGTATGTCACTGGATACTCCTCAGGACTGGACGAGTAAAATTACGGGAGAAGAAGTCGATGTTGAGAAAATGCCGAAGCTTGTCTCAGATGGTTCTGTGCCTCCTTTGTTAGAGGTGTCCTATGCAGGAGATGAGCCCTATATGTTAGCAAAAAATCTTAAGGATGTAAAAGTCATTGTGGATAGAGATCGGGTGAAGGCTGCTAGATTTGCCATTAATGAATTTGAGACAGATACACTTCTGTTAGATGATGGGATGCAGTTTTTGAAAATTGGGCATAGCTTAGATATCGTACTGGTTGACTCTAACTCACCTTTCGGAACAGGACATTTACTTCCTCGTGGAACTCTGCGTGAGCCTCCTAAGAATCTCTGCCGTGCGGACTATATTTTCATCACCAAATGTAAGCAGGCGCAGAATACAGAACTGATCCGTAAAATAAGAAAGTATAACCGTACTGCCGAAATTATTGAATGTAAGCACGGCCCTGTTCAGTTAGAGAATGTCTTCACTGGGGAGATCAAACCCTTAGACTTTATGAACGATAAGTATGTAGCTGCTATTTCAGGGATTGCCGTTCCAGAAAGTTTTGAAGAAATATTAGAAGAACATGGTGCGAATGTTCTCTTTCACCGTTCTTTCTCAGATCACCATAATTTCACGCAAGAGGATATAGATAGCTTTATGCGCCGCTGTGTGAGAAGGGATGCAGAGATCATCGTAACGACAGAGAAAGATGCGGTGAGGTTTCACCGACCTGCCGAGCTCGATGTTCCTGTCTATTTTTTGCGTATCGAAGTTGATATTCTAACAGGCCAAGAGGTGTTTGAGAATATTATTGATCGAATCTGTGCGAAGAAGGAAGTGGTTGACCCGATTCTTAAAGCTTTAAGAGAGGTGGCTTAGAGAGAGGGCCTGGAGGACTTTCACTTTTGGAGTTGATAGTTGCATAGCTAAGCATTTGAAGCTGTCGACAATGGAGGATGAGCCATAAGACGCAGCTGAAGAAGAAAGAGATCAGTGCAAAGTGAGTTGCAGTGAAGAAAAGGTACACACTGAGGCTGAGACAGAAAAATGCGGTAAGGGAAATTGGGAGAGTGAGGATGAGGTTATTTTTTCTTTGGGTACTATCTAAGTTCCACATTGCTGAAATAACCGTGTAGAGGAGAAGGTGTAGTCCAGGAATAGAGTGGAGAAGGGCTAAGAAAAAAGAGAGGGGCTTAGATGCGACTAATTTTGTAGCAGAAAAGTGATCTTTGATGCCGAAGCTAAAGGGAATGAGGAAACTGATAAAGTAAATCCAACTGGATTTGCGTAAGTGAGTAAACTGATTTTTTTGCTGCTCAATTAGAGAAGGTAGGTCTGAATTTTGTTCAACATGGGCAAGACGTTGGACTTCATTACTCCAAAAAATGAGGTTTTCTTGAAGAGGGAGTGATATCGCGTTTCTTTGCTCCGTGTCGTAAGGTGAGTGCTCTAAATATATTTTAGAGATGAATAATGCTTCGTCAGTTTCAGCCAATTTGATCTCTGCTTTAGCTCTGTCTTGTAAAATAGACTGGTGAAGCTCAAGTTGAAACTCTTTTTCTGAAAGAGCTTGTTGCTGCTCAATGGTTTTAAAAACGAGAAAAAAGAGGGGGATCAAGGCAAGAAGGAGGTTAAGAGCAAAAAGCAATTGAGGGGTTGATTGTCTTGGGGAACGACTCGTGGGGAGAGTGCTCTGGGTGAAATCTATTTGAAGTGATTTTTCTTCGGCTTTAGAGGGAAGTTGAGTCGAAGAGGTATTAAAAAATAATGTCTCAGAGGCTAATGTCCATTCGGGAAAATGAAGACTTTTTAATAACGTACAAGGTTGTATTTTAGTTAATTGGATGTGCTCTCTAACTTCCTCGGTAGAAAGACCCGAATAGATCTCTCCCGTTTCATTTTTATAGGACCACATATGATCTATCTACTATGGAGAGAGTAATTAATCCATACTCATAGGACGAGGTCCTTTTTTTTCAGGAGGATTCTTGTCATCTGCTTCGATTAAAGCAGAGGTAGGGGTTTGGTTAAAGGGGGCTATACTTCTCCCAACAGGTGGTATTTGTGGCAGGCCACCTATAGCTGGTGGTGTTGACCCGGGTGGTGTGGGTGCGGGTGGTAGCCCAGAATTACCAGCGGGCGTTGGTGAGGGAGTCGAGGGGACAGGGATGCTATTAGCTCCTGCTGCGGGAATCGTAGGAAGAGAGCCTGGAAGATTTGAGGGGATATTATGGGCTGTCGTGATTGGCTTAGGAACTAGATCTATAGGAGCCGAAAGGGGAACAGGGCTATGTGATGTTGTCAGCTTTTGATTTGTCGGTTTTGGGCTGGGAGCGGGATTTGGTGTAGATTTTTGAGTGGTTTGAACGTTGAGAGGTGGGGCAGAGAATGGACTAGGTGAAGATGCAGTAGGAACCTTAGCAGTAATAGGGTTCTGAGGCGGAAGGCTATCTGCCTGAGATGGCGTTCTTCCAATCGGCCTATCAGGTTGACGCTGGCCTGCAGTAGGGATGAGGGCTGAGGCCGTTGTAGGGTTAGCACCAGAGGCTAAATAACCTGTTTTGTTTCTACCTAAATATCCTGTTCTAGTATGAGCCGCGAGTTGTTTGAGCTGGGGCTTAGCCTTTGTATTTGGTGTAGGTTGAGTTGTTTGAGCTGGTGGCTGGCTGAGGGCAGCGGGCTCATTTAGGGGCTTCTGTTCTGCAAAGAGTCCTCCGACCTTCGATGCCGGAACCCATTCATCAAGTTCTTGAGTCCAGACATAAGTCCCTTTACTAAGCTCACCGCTCGAGACCATCCTTGTTAATTCGTCAGATGATACAGGTCCGTCTTCTTCGTAGTTCTTATTAATATAGTACCAATGCTGATAATCGCTCATGGAATCTGATATCGTGAGAGTTGTATTTTCGGCGTTGACGGAGGTTTAGACTAAATTTTCGTAGCCCGAAAATATTTTTAAAGGCAAATGAAAGGATTGGCAACCTCAAATTTGTCAAAGAGGTTAAAAGTATTATTTTTTAAGCGGCTCAATAATTCCAGTCTAGTAGAACATTTTCAATCGAATTAAATGATTGTAAATAAAAGAGTTACGTTGTAATTTTTGAGTTCTTAATATGGAGTGCCATAGTTTTTCTCCATTGTCGTGGTGCTTTTTTTTAAGGTTACATTACTAGCATCTAATGATTAGCTCCCCTTATACCATTGTTTTACCCTTCCTTTATTTTAGCTGTCTTCTGAAATTTTAAAAGGGTATTTTCTACGTGACATCGTTACAAAAAACACGATACTCAACGGCATAAAACCATGTCGATAAACGAGCGTAGAGTAGTGATAACAGGGATGGGGGCAATCAGTCCTCTCGGAAATACAGCAGATTCCACATGGGAGGGAATGAAGAGCGGTAAGAGCGGGATCGTGCCTATTCAGATGATGGATACGACTGATTTTCCTGTGAAAATAGCGGGGGAAGTTAAAGACTTTGACCCTAAGCTTTTCTATAGAGACCCTAAGGATGCGCGTCGTGCTGACCGCTATACTAATTTTGCCATGGCGGCATCTAAGATGGCTGTAGAGCATTCTGGGCTCGATCCGGAAGCCGTTGATAAGACAAGAGTGGGAGTGATGGTAGGTTCTGGAATTGGCGGGCTTGGAACCCTTGAGAGGGAACATTCGAAGCTGATTGCCCGTGGACCGAGTAAGGTCTCTCCTTTCGTGATCCCGATGATGATTTCTAATATTGCTTCAGGGATGATCTCTATGGAGTATGGGTTTAGTGGCCCCAATATGGTGATTGTCACTGCTTGTGCGACCTCGAACCACAATATTGGTGAGGCATGGAGAATGATTAAATTCGGAGATGCGGACGCCTTTGTTGCAGGTGGGGCAGAAGCCTCTATTTTACCAATGGGCTTAGGAGGTTTTGCGAATATGCGTGCTCTCTCTACGAGAAACGATGACCCTACAGGAGCGTCACGTCCATTTGACACAGGCCGAGATGGCTTTGTCATGGGTGAGGGTGCTGGAGTGGTAGTGATCGAAGAATTGGAACATGCTAAAAAGCGTGGTGCGACTATTTATGCGGAGCTTGCCGGCTACGGTGTAAGTGCTGATGCCCACCACCTAAGTGCCCCTTCTCCTGATGGCTCTGGCCCATGCCGTGCGATGCATATGGCACTTAAACATGCAGGGATGAATGCAGAGGAAGTGGACTATGTGAATGCTCACGGAACATCGACACCTCTAGGAGATATTTCTGAAACGAACGCGATCAAGTTAGCCTTCGGCGACCACGCCAAGGATAAGCTACTAGTCAGTTCTACGAAGTCCATGACAGGGCACCTACTAGGTGCAGCTGGTGGTGTAGAACTTCTTGCCTGTATCAAGTCTCTTAACGAAGGGATCATTGCCCCGACGATCAACCTCGAAAACCAAGACCCAGAATGTGATCTTGATTACTGCGCGAATGTGGCACGTGAGGCTACAGTGAATGCGGCATTGAGTAACTCGTTTGGCTTCGGTGGACATAATGCGACGCTTCTAGTGAAGAAGTTTTCCTAATCTCTGTTTACCTAATCTCTTTAAATGATGTTAGAATCTCAGCACGCCTATACCCGGAGCGTTACGTTCGCCGATACAGATGCTGCTGGGGTGGTGCACTTTAGTAAAATCCTGTGCTTTGTCGAAGAGGCTGAACATGCTTTTTTACTAGCACTGGGATTTGATGTGGTGAGCGAGCGAGAGGGCTGGCCGATCGTGAAGGTCGATATAGATTACCGACGTCCGCTGAGTTTTAATGAAGAGGTCGATATTTTGATTGAGCCCTTTTCTGGTGGAAAAACCTCTGTCACGTGGTCATTTGGAGTGTTTGTAGATGGCACGATGGCTGCAGAGGGGATCATCACGACAGTGAGAGTGGATGGAAATGGAAAACCTCAAGAGATCCCTGAGATTCTCAGAAATAAGATTCTGCAGAGCGAACAAGCAGAGGAGGAAGAAGGAGAAGAGGCCGAAGAATAGGTCTCATTCCTCTCTTAAAAAAGCAATAATCTGCTCTGCCGTTTTTTCCCCAATTCCAGGGAGTTGGCAGAGCTCTTCTATCGTTGCAGATTTTATTTTAGTGATGGAGCCGTATGTGAGAAGAAGCTGCTTCTTACGTGTCTTATTCATCCCTGGGCAATCGTCTAACAATGACTCCCTCATTCTTTTCCGTAGTAGAAGTTCATTATAATTGTTAGCAAAGCGGTGCGCTTCATCACGAATACGCTGCATGAGCTTGAGCGCTCCTTCTCGGTGAGGAATGAGTAAAGGCTCTGAATTTCCCGGAAAAAATATTTCTTCCTCTTGCTTGGCGAGTCCAACTAGGGGCACAGATGCTAATCCTAAGGTTTGGAGCTGGCCATGTGCGGAGCTGAGCTGGCCTTTTCCTCCATCTACAATGATCAGATCGGGGAGAAGAATCGGAAGCTTCGCTTCTTTACCTAGTCGCCTCAGGGTGGTGACAAGATCCTCTTGGCTTTCGCTGACATCAGGTACATTCTGCCAATTTTTCTCTACGATATGGCGGTACCTACGGCGGACGACCTCTGCCATAGAGGCAAAGTCATCTTGCCCTTCTACGGTCTTGATGCGGTAGCGGCGGTAGCTATTGTTATCAGGTTTACCATCGACGAAGCGGACCATAGAGGCGACGATGTGAGTGTTGGAGACATTGGATATATCAAAGCACTCCATGACCTTTGGCGGGTAGCCGATGTTGAGAAGCCTGCCGAGTTCTTTTAAATCCTCTTCGGGGTTAAGAGTGCTTGGAATGATTCCCTTGCCTCTTGAAAATTGTCGGGTTGGGTTCAGGACTTTCTCTAAATTTTGGTAAACATTACGTAATTTAGCAGCTCTTTCGAACTGCATTTTTCCTGCTGCTTTCTCCATCTCATCTCGGATGCTAGTGAGCGCACTACGTTTACCTTTCCCGGAGAGGAGATCACAGGCAGCTTGCACACGCTCTCTGTAAGCATTTCTTTTCTCCTCACTATCGGGTTCTTCCTCTTCGTGGTTGAGCTGCTGAGGAACCTTTGGGGTTTTAGTTTTGAGATTAAATTCTTTATTAAGCCATTCAATCGTTGCCGTGATCGCGTCTGAATGGACGAATGGCCCAAAGTAAAGCGCACGGTCATGCTTACGGATACGAGTCAGCGCGAGCCTGGGGTAGGTGTCTTTCATCTGTACCCTCACCATCAGGAATCTTTTATCATCCCGCATCAAAATGTTATAACGCGGGCGGTAGTCTTTGATGAGTTTGGTTTCTAACAAAAGGGCTTCTGCCTCATTACGCACTTCGTGCACATCAAAGTCGTAAATAGAATCAATGAGCGCTCTGGTTTTAAGATTCGCAAGCGTATTCTTAGAAGGAGAAAAATAGTTCGCTAATCTTTTACGCAGAGCCTTAGCCTTCCCCACATAGATGATAGAGCCTAAGCGATCCTTCATGAGATAGACTCCAGGGTTTAGGGAAACCTCGGCCATCTTCTTTTTTAGATATTGTTGGGTTTGCTGACTCACTTGTTAGAATCGGGTGTAGAGAAGATAAAGTAGGTGTTTTTTTACACAGCAGGCCTTTACTCTTTTTCTTTAGTGGCTACATCCTTGGCAGTGAGGCCAGTCTGTAGAGCCATCTTCGTAGTGTTCTTTTTTCCAGATAGGCACGCGTGTTTTAATCTCGTCGATGATGTAGCGGCAAGCGGTGAACGCTGCATCACGATGCGCTGATCCAACGGCCACATACACGGCAATGTCTCCAATGCTTAGATGTCCTACACGGTGACTGCAATAGGCAGTATCGATAGCGAACTTATCTTTTGCCTGCTGTACAATTTTTTGCCCCTCTTTTTCTGCAAGGATTTTATAAGCAGAATATTCGAGGGATCTAACAGCAGTCTTGTTGTGGTGGTTTCGTACCCATCCTTCGAAGGAGGTGAAGCCACCTGAATGAGGGTCGAGGGAAGCTTCACGGATAGCGTTAATATCAATGGGATCTTCCGATATAGTGAAAAGGTTCATGAGTGTGTAAGATGAATCTAAGAGTTGTTAGCCGCCTGCGACTGGTGGGATGAAGACGACATTATCGCCTTCTTTTAAGAGCTGTTCCCAGGGTACATACTCGTCGTTGATCGCGAGCATGAGATCTTTTTGTTTATAGGGGAATTTGTACTTCGCTTTAATTTGTTCGTAGAGACCACTTGCTGTGGCATAGTGCGTGGTGAGGTCTTCTTCTGTTTTTTTGGTAAGCTCTTTGAGTTGAGCAAAGTATTGAAGAGTGAGTTTTTTCTCTGTTTGGGTGCCTTCTAGAATAGCTTGGACCTCAATTTTATCCGCTGGACTGTTTGCATTAATCAGGACGTGGGGAGAGAGCGGAGTGACGTGGTGGGCATCTTTGAGATGAGATCTAGGGCAGAGCTGGTTCTCCTGGATACCACGTGCGATGACTGCACTGCTGGCAGGTTCATAAATAGCACAGAGCGGTTCAGGCAGTTGGTCTATCGGACTGAGGTAGCAGGTGCCAGGTTTCGTAGCATCTCTACTCTCGACCAAATGGCGTAAGGATTTTAGATCTAACAGGGGCATGTCACAGGCAAGAGTGAGCCATGCCGCTTCGGGGTGGGCACGTTGAGCTGCATGAATGGCTTTCAAAGGGCCATCACCAGGATCGATTATAGCCTTAGAGTCGGGGAACTGCTGCCCCTCTGGGTGGCATAGATAGACTTCATCGCAGAGCTCAGTGAGGAGGGCCTTTAGTCTGCGCCACTCTGGCGTGTCGTTCTGATAGATGAGCTGAGACTTGTCTGTGCCCATGCGTTGACTTTTTCCACCAACGAGAAGTAATCCGTATAGCATAGTTTTAAAGATAAATTAGGATTGAGCTTGGTAATCAGATTTCCCCCCTGTTTTTTGGACGAGCTTGCAGGACTTGATGACCATTGATTGGCTCACAGCTTTACACATATCATAGATAGTTAATGCAGCAGTATTGGCAGCGGTGAGAGCTTCCATTTCGATGCCGGTTTTCCCTGTTGTTTGGCAAGTAGCTGAGATTTGTACCTCAGTGTCATTGATGGGGAGAATAGTGACTTTGCATTTTTCTAAGGGGATAGGGTGACAGAAGGGGATAATCTGATGGGTGTTCTTAGCTGCCATCGTGGCGGCAATGATAGCGGTTTGGAAGACAGGGCCTTTTTTGGATTGAATATCTCCTTTTTCTAACAAAGTCATGACTGCTGGTCCGACCTCGATGATAGCCTCTGCGGTTGCCGTACGTTTGGTGATAGCCTTATCTGAAATATCAACCATGCTAGGTTGATTACTTTTATTAATGTGAGTGAATTCGCTCATAGGATAAATATTTTAAAATGGTCGGGCGTAGGTGTCGCAGCGGTTATTCCAGCCTGCTGTCCAGCGGCTCTCTCCACGTGTGGGAGGGGAGTTTTTGACACGGCGGAGGAGCATGGCTTTGGCGGAGTCTGAGAATGCTTTTGCCGCATGTTGCCCAGAGCTGGTATGACGCATGTTAGAAAGGACCTGTAATAGTCCCCAGCCTTGGTTGTTATAGCGCTCAGATGGGTTAGTGCCGTCTCCTTTGAAATTCACGTAATCGATCAGGGCGTATGTGCCATTCGGGGTAGAGGCGACTTTTGCGTAGTTATTTGTGATTCTTGCGCGGTCTGCCTGTGGAGCAGCCTTGAGGATTTTACCTAAGGCACTTCGACTGGAAGCAATGATAAATTCTGTCTGAAGTTGCACATTATTTTTCAGGAAAGTCCTGAGCCCTGCGAGTTTGGAACCATTAAAATCTCTATCAAAATCAGCCTTTGTATTCCAAGGGCAATCAGGGGTGGAGAGAAGCCATGAGGGGATGCCTTTGACACGTTGTGCCTGGGCATAGGCAACAAATTTCGGGAAGCTTTCAACGAATTTTCCATTGAAGCCCTTCGGGTACCAGATGAAATGACCTATGCCTAATGATGGGAATTCTTCTCCTACATTCCAGTGGGTTAGTCCGGTGACTTTTCCTCCGGATTCGTTTTTCCAGATTTGGTTCCCGAGTCTGATCTTCTCTGCTGCTGTGAGCTCTGGGAAGGTCTTAGGTGAAGAGACTGTCGAGCCCGTGGTTGCTGCAGGATTCGAGTTAGCGGAGCAGCTAAACAAGAAGGGGGCGAGTAGGAGAGAGAGTAGAGACTTCATGTGAATAGATTGACTTTGGCTTGCCCTGAAGGTAGCCTGACTTGATACAATATCAATCATGAATATATGGGTAAAATACTTGGTGACGGCCGCCATCATTGTGGGGGTTTCTGAAGTGGCGAAGCGCTCCGATAAATTGGGAGCACTGATTGTTTCACTACCTCTTGTGACGCTTCTGGCAATGCTCTGGATCTTTTTTGATACTTCAGATGAGGAACGTGTGAGTAAGTTATCTGCCCACGCGGCATACACTTTTTGGTACGTAGTGCCGACTCTCCCATTCTTTCTTGTGATTCCTATACTCCTGAAAAAAGGTCTGCATTTCAGTTTGGTAATGCTGGTGTATTGCGTGGGAACGTTTGTTTTGTTTTATCTCTGGGCAAAGGTGCTAGAGCTCTTTGATATTCAGCTGCTCCCCTAGTGTGCTTCGAGCCAGTTTTGTCCACTATCTGAATCTACTTTAACGGGAACTCCGTGAGGAAGGGGGAGAGCGTTTTGCATGGCCTCAATGATTTTTGGAGTGAGAGTTTCCTGCTCATCTGGGTGAAGATCAAAAATAAGTTCATCATGAACCTGTAAGAGCATTTTTGTCTGTGCCTGCTCTTGAGTGAGTAGGGTATCGACATGCACCATGGCGAGTTTGATCATGTCTGCAGCAGTGCCTTGGATGGGGGTATTGATGGCAGCGCGTTCAGCGGCGTTACGGATATTCGCATTGCGCGAGTTGATATCACGAAGAAAACGTTTTCTCCCAGTGAGGGTGCTGACGTAACCATTTTCGTGAGCTTCCTCTATGGTCTTATCCATGAAGGTTTTGATAGCTGGATACTCAGTGAAATAGGTGTCGATAATAGAGCTGGCTTCTCCTCTTGGGATGCCTAGGCGCTGGGAGAGACCAAAGGCTGAGATGCCGTAAATGATGCCAAAGTTTACCATCTTTGCGGTACGGCGCATGGTATCGACGACTTCACCTAACCCGACGCCATAGACACGGGCAGCTGTAGCGGTATGAATATCATGCCCTTGCTGGAAGGCTTCGATCATGTTCTGATCATTAGCGATGCCTGCCATCACGCGGAGCTCTACTTGAGAGTAATCAGCGGCGAAGAGGGTGAAACCTTCAGTGGGAATGAATGCTTTGCGAATTTCCTTACCGGCATCAGTTCTAACAGGAATATTCTGAATGTTAGGGTCGGAAGAGGCAAGGCGCCCAGTGCTAGTAATAAGCTGGTGGAAGCTAGAATGGATGCGACCGTCGGAGGGGCATTGGTGAGAGGGGAGGGCGTCAACATAAGTGGACTTGAGCTTTGTGCATTCTCTATATTCTAGAATGTCTGAAACGATCTTATGCTTGGGCGCGAGAGCTGCCAGTGTGGGCTCATCGGTTTTATACTGCCCTGTTTTTGTGGTTTTAGGTTTCTCTACCAATTTGAGGTCGTCAAACAGGAGAGTGCCAAGCTGCTTTGGTGAATTGAGGTTAAACTCTTTACCCGCTTGCTCGGTGATATCTGCGTGTAAGGCAGTAATTTTAGACTCTAGGGTTTTACTGATGGCAGAGAGGGACGGGACATCAATCTTGATACCTTCGTTTTCCATATGCGTGAGCACAGGGAGGAGAGGAGACTCGATATCATAGAAGACATCTTGGAGATTTTCCGATTCAAGTTTCTCGGCCAGGATTTCTGCGAGTTGAAAGGTGATGTCTGCATCTTCGCAGGCGTATGTGCAGAGCTTTTCTACAGGGATAGCCGTCATATCGACGAGTTTCTTATCCTTCTTTTTCGCTGCATGGGAGAAGAGGTCATCCCCGTCTGCTGGGGTGCTGATGTCGGCGAGTTTGATTGGCGTGTAGCCGAGTAAACTCTCTGCGACGAAGTCCATACTATGACGCTGCTCAGGGTGGGTCATGGCATGCGCGAGCATGGTGTCGAAGAATGGACCCTCGACCTTGACGGATGCAGAGAAGAGGACGGACAGATCGTATTTTAGATTGTGGCCTATTTTGGTTTTTTTAGAGGAGAAAATAGGAGCAAGCTTTTCATAAATTTGAGCGTCTGTTAGGGTTCCTGAGGCAGAGACGAAGTAGGCTTCATCAGCCTTCCATGAAAGGGCGACTCCTAGTAACTTCGCCACTCTTGGGTTCAGAGAGGTGGTTTCGAGATCAAAACAGAACATGTCTTGTTTCTCTAACTGTTTGACGAGCTTGTCTAACGCGTCCTCGCTATTGACGAGGGTGTAGGATTTTTTAAAATCAGAAAAAGTCTTGAGGTCGGCTTCGACGATGGTCTCATCTGCACCGTTAGAGCTGGAAGTGGTGTGGCCACGGCCCGAGGAAAATTCTGCGCCATAGAGGCGTTTACCAAGTGAGTTAAACTCAAATTCGGTGAATAGGCTTTTGATGCTCTGGTCATCTCTGGAGTTAATCTCTAATTCTTCAAAGCTAACATCCGTGGGTACATCGAGAATGATTTTTACTAATTCTTTGGAAAGCAGAGCTTGCTCACGGTTGTTGATGACGTTTTCTTTTTGCTTCCCTTTGAGCTTATGGGTATTGGCTAATAGTCCTTCGACAGAGCCATAGGCTGCAATGAGTTTTTTCGCGGTTTTCTCTCCAATACCGGGGACTCCAGGAATATTATCTGAGGCATCTCCCCAAAGCCCAAGAATGTCGATGACCTGCTCGGTGTGCTCGATTTCCCACTTACTGAGAATTTCTGGGACTCCCATGAGCTCTACCTCAGAGCCTTTGCGCCCGGGTTTCCACATTGAGGTGGTGGGAGAAACGAGCTGGGCAAAATCTTTATCGGGGGTGACCATGAAAGTGTGATAGTCACCCTGCTCGTCTGCAAGCTTGGTGAGCGTGCCGATGATGTCATCCGCCTCGAAGCCTGGCTGCTCAATGACGGGAATGTTAAAGGCTTTGATGACCCGCTTGATCTCTGGAAGTGCAGCTGCGAGGTCTTCTGGCATGGCGTCTCGCTGTGCCTTATAGGCGGGGAATAGCTTATGCCTTGGGGTGGGCTCTTTGGTGTCAAAGGCGACTCCGATATGGGTGGGCTGGTGGTTCTCTAGGATATCTAAGAGGGTATTGGTAAAACCAAAAATAGCAGACACGTTCTGTCGCTTAGAATTTATGATGGGACTACGAATCAGTGCAAAATGGGCACGGTAAACGAGCGCCATTCCATCGAGGAGAAAGAGTCTCTTTGTGGTTTCAGCCATGAAGTCAGGCTAGTGAGAGATCAGCTTTCTTGGAAGGGAAAAGAAAGGTGGAGGTGATAAAAAAAGCCCGAGACTGGGAGGCCTTGAGCTTGGAGAATGAAACAGGAGGATAAAAA
>JALZVA010000071.1 GCA_023301335.1 Akkermansiaceae bacterium | reverse complement strand
AGTGGTAGAGCTTAAAAACGAAGTTTGCTTAGGCTGTGATATGAAGGTGGTGCCTAGCACGCTTGCGAATGTGCGAGCGGGGACTCAACTCACCAAGTGTGAAAACTGTAGTCGTATTCTTTTTGAAACCTAATTTTATTAAGATGCCTAAAAAATCAAAACCGATGTGGCCAATTTGGGTCACTGTCGCGCTCTTGCTTCTGCTGGCTGCCGTATTCTTGGCGGATTGGGAGCGTTACCCGAGTAAGGAAGAAATGGAGCGTTACCTAACCGCCTCAGATAGTGACGTGGAAAAGGTTGAGGTGCTGGAGATGAAAGAAGAGCAGGACGCCTACGAAGAGTCCGTCGTATATAAATTGAAGTATCAATATCTAGATGGGAGCACGTCTGAGGAGGTGTTCACGATCCGTGCTGAGAATAAAAAAGCGGTGTTCCCATGGCACGATTATTATAAAGACATGTACCCTAAAGAAAGAGAGTGATGGTAGTTCCTTGGGCTAAAAAAGAAAATTTCCCCCTTTACCTTGCTCCTATGGCAGGGGTGACAGATGTGGTGTTTCGTTCGATTTGTAAGGAAATGGGAGCGGATGTCACCGTGACCGAGTTTGTTTCCGCAGAGGGAATTATCCGCAGGGATGACCGGACTAGAAAATACACAGAGTTCACGGAAGAGCAGCGTCCATGCGGTGTGCAGCTCTTTGGTGCGGATGGAAAACGGATGGGGGAAGCAGCTAAGAAAATCATTGATTGGAAGCAGCCTGAGTTCATCGATATCAACTTTGGCTGCCCCGTGAATAAGGTGGTTTCTAAAAATGGTGGTTCCTCTCTTTTAAAAGACTGCGGCCTACTAGAATCCGTAGCTTCAGAGATCCACAAGGCTGTGGGTGATCAAGTACCGGTAACGGCAAAAATCAGAATCGGATGGGATCAGGAAAGCGTCAACGCCCCCGAAGTATGTAAGATTTTAGAGGAAACAGGTATGCGAACCATCGCGATCCATGGGCGCACACGCTCACAGGGCTACGGCGGTGAGGCGAACTGGGAAGTGATCGACGAATGTGCACGCACTGTCAGCGTCCCAGTGATAGGAAATGGCGATATTTCCTCAGGCGAAGATGTAAAAAAAAGACGTGACGAAACGGCTGTTAGTGGCGTCATGATTGGCAGAGCTGCGATGCAGAACCCTTGGGTGTTTCGCGAGGCAAAACATTTCTTGGAGACCGGGATGCAGATGGAACCCGCCCCTTTGGAGGAACGCTGGCTACTAATTCGCCGCCATTGTTTTCTCGCCACCCAGAGTGATCGCTATGGGAATGAGAGACAGACGATGATGGCAATGCGCTCACGATTAATGGCTTACTGCAAAGGGTTCCCAGGTGCTAAGCCTTTACGTAAAGCATTGTGTGGAGTTTGCTCTGTTGCAGAATTAGAGGACATTATAGCAGATTATATGAAAAGCTTCCACAGTGGAGGGATCGAGAGGGACGAATAAATCGGCTTCAAATCCCCGCTCTTTAAGGAGAGAATAGCTCTTCTTGAAATTAGACTGGTTTGAGGCTTGCGTGCCGTTGTTCTAATGCTACAACTCCACCTCAAACCACTTCATACATGTCAGGTAAATTAACTTACAAGGAGTCGGGCGTAGATACTCGTGAAGCCGCAGCACTTATTGGTGATATCGGAACACACGTAAAACGCACTCAACAGCAAAGAAAATTGCACGGTGCGTTCGGATTGTTTGCAGCAGCATTTGATTTATCAGATTACAAGCAGCCGGTCATTGTTACCGGATGTGATGGAGTCGGAACTAAATTAGAGCTTCTTCTCGAACATCAAGGCTACGGCATTGCAGGAAAAGATCTCGTCGCCATGTCGGTGAACGATATTTTGACCACGGGAGGAGACCCTCTCATGTTTTTAGATTACATCGGGATTGCCGCACTGGATAAGCCGATGATCACCGCCTTGATTGCAGGGATGTGTGATTATTTAGAAGACTGTGGATGTATTTTAGCTGGCGGTGAGACTGCCGAGATGCCAGGGATCGTTCCTGAAGATGTCCTAGAGCTTTCTGGATTTTGTATTGGTGCGGTGGAGAAACCAGACCTCGTTGACCCTTCTCAGATTAAAGAAGGAGATGTGCTAGTAGGTTACGGTTCAGATGGCCCGCATGCGAACGGCTGGAGCCTCATTCGCCGCGTGCTCGCAGAGCATCCTGATACCTTATCTAAAGATGAAATCGTAGAACTACTCGCTCCAACTCGCCTTTACCACGACGTGGTGAAGGATGTGAGAGCGGCAGAGGTCACGCCTAAAGCGATGGCACATATCACAGGTGGTGGGCTTCCCGAGAATCTTGAGAGATTATTCCAGAACGGACTTGGAGCAGATCTCGAAATTCCTTACTGGAATAATGCACCAATGAGAAAACTCTTTGAACATGTAGATGCGGAGGATAAGTTCCACACGTTCAACATGGGAATAGGCTGGGTGTGTATCGTCGATGCGCAAGATGCAGATAAAATCCTTTCCGCTGGAAATGGAGGAGTCGCACTTGGAACCGTATGCTCTCGTGAAGGGGTGCGTGTGGTAGAACGCCAATCTAACTAATTTCTTAAAGAAATGAGTGACACACTAACTCACGAATGTGGCATTGCAGTGGTCAGGCTCCGTAAGCCGATCGAATACTACATTAAAAAATACGGCACTCCCTTGTGGGGATTAAATAAACTTTTCCTCTTAATGGAGAAGCAGCACAACCGAGGCCAAGACGGCATCGGGATTGGCTCCGTGAAATTGGGTATGGAAGTCGGCCAGCAGTATATCGCTCGTCGCAGAAGCTCTGAAAAGGACGCACTCGCTTCGATCTTTAAAAAAGAAATCAAGTCCTTTAATAAATTAGAACGTCGTGGTCAGTTAAACTCTAGCTGCCAGAAGAGCGTGAAGGAGAATTTTGACTTCGCAGGTGAGGTGCTGATGGGGCACTTACGCTATGGCACCTCCGGGGCATTTGATGACAGCTCCTGCCATCCCTACCTACGTAGGAGTAACTGGTCTACCAGAACGCTCATGGTGCAGGGGAATTTCAATATGACCAATACAGGAGAGTTGAACCGCGTCTTGATTGAACGTGGACAGCACCCAGTTTTTGGGACGGATACCCAGACCGTTTTAGAAGAGATTGGGTATCATCTAGATGAAGAGCACACTTCTATTTATCGTGAACTACGTGACCAAGGTGTCGAGGGGAATAAGATTCCTGGAATGATTTCTGATCAGATGAATCTCCACGGGATTGTTTCAGAATCAGCGAAACTATGGGATGGCGGCTACTCCATCTGTGGAGCCGTTGGAAATGGAGATCTATTCGTCATTCGTGACCCACGCGGGATCCGTCCTTGCCATTGTTATATGGATGATGAAGTAATTGCTTTTGCCTCAGAGCGTGTTCCGTTGATGACGGTATTTGAAGCGCAGAAAGAAGAGGTTGAAGAGGTTAAGCCAGGTGAGATGGTCTTAGTAAATCATCAAGGTGAAATTTCACGTTCTCAATTCCATAAAGAGGAAGAGTATGTGCCGTGTTCGTTTGAGAGAATCTATTTTTCCCGTGGTAATGATCCAGTCATTTATAAAGAGCGTAAAGCGATGGGTGCAGCCCTTGTTCAGCAGGTGGTGGACAGCATGCATAGCGACTTTGAAAAAGCCGTTTTTTCTTTTATTCCTAATACCGCAGAAACAGCCTACTATGGATTGTTAGACGGCTTGCGTCTCTTCCGTCGTCAAGAGGTGAGAAGTGAACTTCTTGCTGCTCTAAATGAAGGGACTCTGGATGCAGAGATGTTAGATGATGTGATTCTTAAAAATTGGCCAAGAGGGGAAAAAATCGCCCATAAGGACATTAAGATGCGCACCTTTATCTCTCAGGAAAAGGGAAGAGCTCAGTTAGTTTCTCACGTTTATGATATCACGTATGACATTGTAGGCCCAGAAGATACCCTTGTGATGTTAGATGACTCGATTGTGCGTGGAACAACTTTGAAGGAATCTATCCTGAAAATTCTGAGTCGCACCAATCCAAAAAAGATTGTGATCTGTTCTACAGCACCACAGATCAGATACCCAGATTGCTACGGCATCGACATGTCTGAAATTGGAAAGTTCTGTGCCTTTAAAGCAGCCATTGCTCTGATTAAGAAAAATTCTCGCCATTCCTTGTTACAGGAAGTTTACGACGCCTGTGTAGCTGAGCTTAAAAAGCCAGCTGCTGAGAGAGTGAACCAAGTGAAACGTATCTATGAGGAGTTTTCCGTAGATGAGGTTTCTGTAGAAGTGAGTAAGCAAGTGTATCCAGAAGGGATGGACTGGAATGGAGAGATAGAAATCATCTTCCAGACTGTCGAGGACCTCAGAGCTTCGATAAAAGGAGCATGTGGTGACTGGTATTTCACTGGTAATTTCCCAACCGCCGGCGGTGTCTCTGCTGTGAATTTAGCCTATATCAACTGGTTTGACGGTGTGGACGGTAGAAGTTACGATCTCCCTCTTTAGTCTATCCGTGCATGGCTACCCGAGCTTGTTAAAAAAGTCTTGGTAGCCGAACTTCTTCACCTCTGAGTAGCCATCCTGCTCAGAGTGGAGGTAGATAGAAGGATGGGTGACACCATTAAAAAAGGTGCTTTTCACCATGGTGTAGTGAGCCATATCTTGGAAAGAAATACGGTCTCCGAGCTTTAATGCACGAGAGAAGTAATAAGGACCTAACTGATCTCCAGCCAGACAGCTAGTCCCACCTAAGTGATACTTTATTTTATCTGTAGCCTTCCCTTGATTCTGAAGTATGACTTCAGGAAGATAAGGCATCTCTAAGGTATCAGGCATGTGCGCAGTGGGGGAAACATCAAGGATGGCGATTTTTTCTTCCCCGTTTTCCACGATGTCGAGCACGCTAGCCTCTAAGGTTCCCGTGTGGATGGCGACTGCTTCTCCCGGCTCTATCCAAAGTTCTTCTAAGTGGTATTTTTCCTTAGTCTTTTTGATAAGCTCGATTAGTTGAGCACGGTCGTAGTTGGGCTTGGTGATCCAGTGCCCACCACCGATATTTAACCAACTGATTTCAGCACGTGATAGAAGATCGCCAAAGCATTCGTGGACAGCATCGAGAGTGGACGCTAAATCATCGGTGAATTGTTCACAAAGGGTATGGAAATGTAGACCACTTATCCCTGTTAGATCTACATCGATGAGAGACTGACGCGTTATACCAAGTCTGGAAACAGGGCCACAGGGGTCATACTTCTCTACACTTCCTGTGGAGTGCTCAGGATTGATACGGAGGCCAAACTGGAGATCTCCATTGGCGTAGCGTGGGTGAGCTAGACAGACCTCTCGGAAACGCTCCCATTGATGAATAGAGTTGAAGTCAATATGACTAGCAAATTCTAGTAGATCCTGCAGTTCCTCTGGCTTGTAAGCGGGAGAGTACACCAGTGTGTGCTTTCCCATGTTTTCATGCGAGAGAGTCGCCTCATGTATTCCACTGGCACAGCAGCCATCGAGATAACGACCGATAAGAGGGAAGAGGGAGGGAAGGGCAAAAGCTTTGAGAGCAAGAACGATCTTACATTCTGCCTCTGTGCTGACATCTGCCAAGATTTGAAGATTGCTCTCCAATAGATCCGTATCAACAATGAAAGATGGACTGGCAGGCTGAGACATCGCTACTTAATCTCCAGATTTGAGAACTCTGATGAATGCTTCTTGGGGAATATTGACTTTCCCGAAGGCCTTCATCTTAGCTTTTCCTTTTTTCTGCTTCTCAAGGAGTTTACGCTTACGTGAGATGTCACCTCCATAACATTTTGCTGTTACATTTTTACGCATTGCAGAGATGGATTCACGGGCAACAATCTTTCCGCCAACTGCGGCTTGGATAGCCACCACGAACATCTGCTGAGGGATCACATCCTTGAGCTTAGCTGCCAGGTCACGCCCTTGTGTCTCGGCTTTTTCTCTATGGCAAATAACGGAGAACGCTTCTACCGGTTCACCAGCGATGAGCATATCCAGCTTCACCATTTTCGCCGCTCTATATCCTGCATGTTCGTAGTCCATAGAGCCGTAGCCCTTAGTCATGGACTTCATGCGATCATTGAAATCTACTAAAATATCGGCAAGAGGCACCATCGAGGTCAGCATCACGCGCGTGTGATCAACCGTTTCGGTATTGATCACCTCCCCACGTTTTTCCATCACCAGTTGCATGATATCACCAATGTAATCACCTGGAATCATGATGTAGCATTTGACCATAGGTTCACGGATCTCTTGGATCGATTGTGCCTCTGGAAGGTATGAGGGGTTGTCGATGATGAGTTTTTCACCACGTGTAGTATCGACTTCATAAATAACAGATGGATAGGTCGAGATGATATCCATATCGAACTCACGACGTAATCTTTCCTGAATAATCTCCATATGGAGAAGTCCAAGGAAGCCGCAGCGGAAACCGAAGCCTAGAGCAGTGGAGGATTCCGTCTGGAAGGAAAAGGCAGCATCATTAATCTGAAGCTTCCCCATGGCAGCCTTGAGGGCTTCATAATCAGAAGTGTCAACTGGGTAGATCCCTGAAAATACCATCGGTTTAATCTCTTTAAAGCCTGGGAGAGGTTCTAGGCAGGGAAATTTGGAATTAGTGATAGTATCACCAATTTTAACCTCTGCAGCGGACTTCATGTTAGCAATGAGATAGCCCACATCACCAGCGACAAGCCCTTCAGTCTTTGACATTTTAGGTGTAAACACACCTGTCTCTTTAACCTCGTAGGTCTGATCCGTGGCAAAAAGTTTAATTCGATCTCCACGTTTAATCTTTCCAGACATCACACGCACATAGGAGATGACTCCTTTGTAAGAGTCGTAGAGTGAGTCAAAGACGGAAGCACGGAACAGTCCGTCTTCGTTATCGGTAGGTGGTGGTACTTTTTTCACTACCGCTTCGAGGATGTCCTCAATCCCGATCCCATTTTTCGCAGATGCAGGAATCCCATCTTCTCCGGGGATCATTAAGACATCCTCAAGCTGCGTGCGGCATGCATCCACATCGGCAGCAGGTAAATCAATTTTATTGAGCACTGGCAGAATAGCTAGCTCCTGATCAATGGCTAAGTTAACGTTCGCCATAGTTTGTGCTTCCACCCCTTGAGCGGCATCGACAATGAGAATGGCACCTTCACAGGCAGCTAGAGAGCGGGAGACTTCATAGGAAAAATCCACGTGCCCAGGTGTGTCGAGTAAGTTTAGCTTATAGGTAATACCATCCTTGGCATCGTAGAACATCGTCACAGGGTGAGATTTAATAGTGATCCCACGCTCACGTTCAAGATCCATGGCATCGAGTAACTGAGCCTTGGAGTCGCGCTCGGAGACCGTTTGGGTAAACTCTAGTAAGCGGTCAGACAAGGTGGTCTTCCCATGGTCGATATGGGCAATGATCGAAAAGTTTCTGGTAAGCTCAATAGACATTATAAAATGGGGAAAACGTGATTAGACGTGGGAAAAGAAACCCGATCTACCTGCTGTATTCAAGGATTTAGTGCAACTTCTGTGCTAATTCGTCTAAATAGGAGAGCTATCCAGAGTCTTTACTAAGTACTCCTTTACTAATACAGATTAGCAGGCACAATTTTCTCTGAAAAAATGGAGTCTTCGCAGGATAAAAAGATAACTATAGTGACTTGTCTTATCGCGAGCTTACTTCTCCATGCTGCCTTGTTTGGAGGGTATGGTGCCTATGTCACGTTTTTCAAACCTGAGCAACTATCGGAACCTGAAATTAAGGTGAAGAAGAAATCTCCCCAAGCTGAGGAGACCATTGTGGTGCAGTTTAATCCCACCGTCTCAGTCTTAGATAAAGTTCCCGTGATTCCTGAATCGGTTGACGATCTTCCACCAGATCTGAAACATGAACTGAGTGAGAAAGAGCTAGAGGAATTAGAGAAAAAAATAGAAGAGAATAAGCCCAATGCCGTGGTGCTACTTCCATCCCGTTTTGAACGCACAACAGCCGCACAACAGAGTGCGATAACTACACCTGAAACGGAGCTTTACGGAGCCCGAAACACAAGGGAACAGTCAGATACAACCCCAGATGCAAACGCCCCGAACCGTCCAGCTGTCGGTGGAGTAGAAAACCCTAATCGCGCTGAAATCATAGATTCCCGCTTTCAAGATGGAGAGGTCGCAGATGAAGGTGGGGGGGATGCGGAGCCGTCAGGAGGAGACATCGGAGAAAATGATGTGATAGAGTCTGCTGAGCAATTTTTAGCTAAACTCAATAAAGTGACCGACGATGCTCCGACGCCTGAAGAGCTGGCGGACTCAATCGAGGAGCAACTCAAAAAAGACCTCAGCGAAGCACCAAACACAGAGGTGGTTAAAGAAACCAAAGAACCAGATTTGG
>JALZVA010000070.1 GCA_023301335.1 Akkermansiaceae bacterium | reverse complement strand
AAATACTAAGCAGCGCTATATTTATATCCACGGAACGAACCATGAAAATAAGATTGGAACCCCTCATAGCTGTGGATGCATCCGCATGAGAAACCAAGATATTGTGAGCCTCTACGACAAGGTTGGATTGAGCACACCAGTCGAGATTCGCTAAAAAAACGAAGTGAAGAGAACTACACACTCCCCACTTCGTTTATAAAAAATGAATTTTTTATAAAGAAATTAACACATTCGGTGTCTCTTCTTTTCCTAATTGGGAAAGCACCATCACTAGAGCGTCATCCTCTTGCATTCTGGCGATCCAGTAGTCACACCTATCACAAAAATAGCTATCTTTAACGCAGCTTTTTGCTGACGCAGGGATATCATCCAAGTTTTTCACATGCTTTTTAGTCACTACTAACAGGTTCACTTCTTTCCCTTCTTTTGACATAAATCTCAGTAATGACCCTTCCACTCCTTCACCAACGTCAATAGAGGTTGACCCCATACATTTCATTGATTTCAATGCTTCAGGCACCTCCACTACAGGAAGATTTTTTGACTCTAACCACTTCATAGAGTCTTCTAGACTATTACTTACAAATTTGACATGGCCTTCGTTCAAATCTATTCCGACTTTCTGTTGGATATTAAATGCATGAACACGTTTATCCGTCTCATTTTCTAACCATGCATCTGCCACAGATGGAACTGGACCGACAGGCGTAAAGACTAGGACTCCAAGCAAAGCAACTACCGCTGCGGCAGCATAGCTCAAGACTTTCCACCCTGTAAACATCCCCTTCACCACTTTCTGGTCTTGGTCCATAGCCACGAGGATTTGATCTTTCAATTCCTCAGGAGGTTTCACCTCTAATAATGCACTGCTGAATAGATAGTCTAACTCTGGGTCTTCTTCTAACAACACATCATCATTAACGGCTGCTAAAATTTCATCTCTAAGACCTTCTGGTATAGAAACACTCTGAAGAGCTTCTGAAAATACAGCATCTTTTGCCCGCTCTGTAGCAAGCCATTCTCCCAAAAGGCGATCTTCTGCAGCAAGTGCTAGAGCCTCTGCGAAACCTTCATCTGAAGCATCTTTTCCGTCCGATCGGAAAGAGCTTAGAATTATTTTTGCGTGTTCAATTTCCATAACTATTAATTTATTTTTGAATGTTTGAAGGCCGTGATATTACTTCCCTTGAGGACCGCGGTTTCCATTTTATCACGTAATTGCTTCTTCCCTCTTGCGATGCGTGACATCACAGTCCCGATGGGAATGTCTAAAATACTGGCTATTTCCTTGTAGGAATTCTGCTGAAGGAAGAATAAAGAAAGAGGTGCTCGATATGTCTCATCGAGAGAATTGAGTAGAGCTATAGCTCGCTGTCCGTCTAATACACGTGAGTTATCCCGCTCCTCCTCTGTTAATTGATATTCCATATCAGCGATGTCTTGCTCGGGAAACTTTGTATTCCTACGTGCGTAACTTAACTGCTCTCGGTAAAGCGTGGTGAATAACCATGTTTTAGCCTTTGATCTATCCTTTAGCTGGTGGTTCTTCTGAGCCCAGATGCAGAATGTTTGCTGCACAAGATCCGACGCTCTGTCTGGGTTTTTAGCCAGTGAGTATGCGAACCTATACAGGGCTTCATAATGCTCATCTACAAGGAGCTGGAATTCTTCTTTCATAATTTTCTAAAGTTAAGAGGCTCTACCTTTATTATTTATTCCTTAATCTTTTTTATAAACCCAATTCGCCATTGGGGAGCGGATCTCAGAAAGAAAATCACGCTTTGCCAAAGAGCCCAGATGCTTTAGCTCTGCTTCAAGGACCTGATGAGCGGGCTCACCTGCTTCATCTCCTCTTCCACAGTGGGTGCATGATCCGTAGCCAGGGTAATCTGGCTTTTTCTGAGGATCATTCCCGCTATTTACGAGGGTCAACCACGTTTCCCCATCTCTCTGCTGGATAGAAATAGGGTGAATCCAGCAGGTAAATGGTTTATAATACCAAGCGTGACGTTTTTCTTCGAGGGATAGTTTCTGAAGTAAACAGTGGTTCTTTTCATCAAGAAAGGTGCAGCGGGATCGAGGAAAGTGACTGGGGAAGTCCTCCGCTAATTCCTCAGGAGAAGCGACTCTGGAGTGCGTTTTCCATTTTTTCTCATTCACCTGTTCAATGTATCTGGCAGGTGCTTTCCCATTAAAAAAATCAACATCTGTGAGTTTCTCGCTAGCTAGCTGCTCCACCAGAGTCGCATCTGTTTCACTCAGATAAACTCCATCATGGCAGCAGGTGGCCTTACATTTATGTAGAACACAGGGCGCAATTTTCTGCTCAAATGCAGCGTGGTCAAGAAGCGCTACCCTAAGCAATTCTTCTAAAGCCTTCTGCGTCTGCTTAAAGTATGAATCCACTGAGTCTTTTTATTTTCTAAGAACAGATATCATTTGCTCCCACCTGTGGGCAAACTCTGGGCTTCTTTCTGCTAAAACCTTAGCCCCTGAACTGGCCTGTTCTTCTAAATTATTCATTCTGGCGTAGCAAATTGCATACTCTGTAAGTTCATCTTCTCGTTCACTCTCCACTCCTTCAATAAGGCTATTATAAATTCCAAGTAAGGACTCCGGGTCTATCTCACTCCACTTTAATTCTCGCAGCACCCCTTCCCGGTCTACACTTAGACCGTTTTCACTCACTCCAACAATTCTAAATATCAAACCTTCTACATTTTCAATCTCATTTGCTATAAATGCTTTACTGTCCTCCTTTGCAAAACTTTGAAGGTAATAGGCCGCATTTTGGCAAACGTACTTATACTGTTCTAACTTTTCTCTCTCCTCTGGATTTTTAAATCCTATCTGATTCAAACGCTGTATAATCTTCTGATAATCTCTCTCTGAGCGCATATCTGTCAAAGATTCAAGAGCTTCAACAAGCGTCTCAAACTCAAATCTTTTGGCTAGCCTCCGCTCTTTCACTTCTTCTGCCGCAGTACGTCTATCCAGTGTCTCCAGAAGCATCTTACAATTTTTTAAAATATTTTTTTTCACCCAGGGGCCACGCTGAACATTAGTTTTAAAATCAAGCTGTGAAACCCTTTCTTGAAGTTCCTGTAATTCCAGTTGGTTCAATGCCTCGAAAACCTCTCCATTAACACTTTTCAACTGAATTATATCAAATAGATAATCTTTACTTATCTTTTGATACAAACTAAATATATCTGAATGCTTCCCGGTTTCAGAAAGATCCCTTTGCATGAAGTCTTCAAATTGAGATCCAGCTAAATCATACTCTCCAATTTCCAGATTTTTCAATCCAGCTAAGAAGATAAACAACGCATCTGCCTGTCGGTCATTAGGGTACTTAACTTCTGAAGTGTTTACCGGACCCAGTTTCACTAATGAGGTGTAACAATGAATAAACGCATTGTTATTTCTCCTTCTGCCCCTCTCTTGGATATCCTGATAGATATGCCTACCGTCCTCCCTCATTCCTTTGAGGTCTCCGGCTAAATAGCTAGCTACTATTCCATGGATTCCTGATAATGTTTTACTCGGTTCAGGGTGCTTAGGAAGGGCGTAAACTTGTATAGCAGTTTCCCTTGCCTCAACATATGACGCCGTCTCTAAACTCTTCTCCAGATTCTCATATCCTATTTCGATACTCTTCCTTAACTTCTCATCAACCTCAACGACTCCAGTGGATTCTTTGAATTCTACTGGTTCATGTGTCAACTCGTCCACATCGTTCTCAGCCTCTGTAAACTTCAAGATGAAATAGCCTCCTACAGTTAAAAAAATCAACCCTAAGATTACCGGAGCTAGAATTTTTAACTTATTTTGGAGTCGTGATGCTGGGGCTTCCGTTCTAAAATGAGGTAGCGTTGCCCCTTCTACACCAATATGATCCTCTGCATACTGCAACGCTTGGAGCATTTCTTCATATGACCCAAATCGTTCTTCCGGGTTATGCGCCATCCCCTTATCAATTAAAGCACAGGTGCAGTCACTCAGGTGCGGTGCGATCTCCTTTAACTTTGGAAGTGATTTTTTCAATTCCGCTAGTTCACCTATACTTCTAGATTCAGCTTCAAATGGAGGCTTCCCTGCTAAAGCGTGATACATGGTCACGGAAAGCGCGTAAATATCACTCCGAAAATCTTCTGGTTCCCGAGCTAGAGTCTCAGGAGGCACATAGTAAGGGGTTGCCCAAATTTCATCAGTTTTTGCGACCCCTCCTTGGGTGACAAGAGCTAGTCCAAAATCGACAATCTTAGCCATCCCTAGATTATCTATCAGAATATTACCAGGCTTCATATCGCGATGAATCAATCCCGCAGAGTAGGCAGCATTTAAGCCTTCTGTTACTTGAAGCATTTTAGGAAGAACAAATTCTTCAGGTAGAGCACCTTTCTCGGCCATGATCTCTTCCAGTGCCTCTCCAGAGATCATCTCCATGGCAATATAATATCTATTAAAGGCCTGACCTACTGTATAGACACGCACCACATTTGGATGTGATACCCCAGCAGTGATTTTAGCCTCTTGCTCAAACTGGCTAATCCGAACGGTATCCATTGAATACTGCTCGTTCAGAATCTTGATAGCAACTTCACGACCTAAGTTTTTATCCTTTGCCGCGAACACCAGACTCATTCCCCCGTGGCCATGTCGTCGCGTCAGTTGGTACTGAGCTAAATCGACCTTAACTCTTGTAGGCTCCCCACATGTGGGGCAATTAACGCTCGTAAACGGTGCTAAGCCAGCAATATTCATCTGCCCCTTACAGGACTCACAAACGGCAATTTCATCTGGGTTGAAACTCATACAGCAAAAACACTCTAAGCTTAATATCTATTTCTGAAAACCTCAAAAAAAATTATAACACTTTTAACGGGAACTCAAAGCACCCGGCTCAATGATCCTTCTCTCCGAGCGGCCTCATGACTCTGCACAGAGCTATTTCGCATACATGCTATCAAGCACTTCCAGATACCGACCCAAGTCAGATTCCTTAGTCCCTGAGTTTACTAAATCAAAGGGGGTATCTAGATCTCCCTTCACCTCTCTAGCAGTTTGGATCTCATAGACATCCATGAAATCTCTAGCTTGCACGGCGGCTCTTTGCTGTAATACCCGTTGATTTTTAATTCCAGTAATAATAGTTTCCAGGTCTTTGGTTTCACCTCTCGACAAGGCTCCTAAAACGGTTCCGTACCCAGCTATAATTTCCCTGTAAAAGGGAAAGCATCGATTATTACAATACTGGAGTTGGCGAGAAACTGGGGCTATCACTTTACGCCTTTCTTCCTCCTCTAGGTCTCCAATAAGAGCAAACGATTCGATCCCAACTACTTGAGGTGCCCCTTTTTCATCTAGGTAATTAAACTGCAAGGCTTGTTCAATGGCCGCTTCTGACTCTAACATTGTCATCACTTCGGATAGCTTTGGGACACTCATCGCAGCTAATTGCAATAACCAGGCGACACGTGGCCCATTTTTACCTTTACTCAAATCAGGGAAATAGCGTCTTAGCAGGCTCTCTGTATCCCCTTCGAACATCGCAAGCTCAGTCAGCATGGAAAGCACACTAGCGACTCCGTTTTCTTGCTTCAGTAAAGCCATGACAAATGCACCGCTTGCAGCCTGATAGGTTCTTCGCGTCCCAGGGTCAAATTTTTCAAATTGAGCTGTAGTGACCAAAAAAATCTCATCTAAGCCAAACAGCTTTGGGTTTTTCTGTAGCTCTAAATATTCCTTTGAAGAGGATGCTTCATTATTCCATGCGATCACCTCTAACATCCCATCCAAGAACCATCCATGTGTCACCAATCTGGAATCATCCTCTACATCACCCTCTTTCAACGCATAGGCATAGGTAATAGTTTCCATGATCGCCCGCCTAAGCTCCACCCCTTTAAGTCTCGAGATATCTACCGCAAGCTCTACATAATACCCTCCTGATGCTTGTGAGCCAAAACTTTTCCGGTAAGGAGACCCTACTCCCTTTTTCTCTACATCACCTGCTAGTAAGATGTGAATAGGCACCTCAAGCTTCACATCTTTCTCTTTCAGCTCCTCACGAAATTGCCTCAAGAGCGAGCC
>JALZVA010000069.1 GCA_023301335.1 Akkermansiaceae bacterium | reverse complement strand
CCCGTGGCTTTCGGTTTCATAACTGCTGAGCGGGTGAAAGACTCAGTTAATAGCCCTAATTGTCTAGAGCATTCCTCTAGGTTCGCATCACCTTCAACTCTCGCACGTGATGGTGCGTGAGACACACCTAACATTTGAAGGCGGAAGACTAACGTGCTCATCAGGCTACCTAATTGAGGGGCTAGTTCCCCTCTTCCGAGCACATCAAACCAGATAGGTTCATTGCCTTGGTATAAAGCAAATACCCATCGCTCATGCTCTCTCCAAATCAATAAATCATCTGCCCCTGCGTAAGCTCTGGCAGACAAGTCAAACTCAGCCTCCTTCCACTCCTTCTTCACATGATCTTCCGCAAGGAACACGCCCATATAATGACTCTTTTCAGAACCCACTTGAATAGGGTAAGCACCAATGACATCTTGAGACTCTACATTCATCTCTACCTCAAGAGCCATTTTCACGGCAGAGATTTCTGACTGCGCGTCTCCCTTATAGACTTCTTCAACTCGGCTCAAAAAATCAGCTATAGGGAGGTATACTCTCCCAGAGCCGTTGATTTTTGGCGATTTAGCCTCCAGCCCTATCGACTGACTTAGGGTCATCGCTGCCCCGGAGCCTTCCCAAATATCCCATCCTTTTTCTTCGGATGGTAAAATGGCCGTATGTAATGATTTACTCACTCTTTTATCTTATGCGTTAAAGTTTCTTTTTGGTATAAAATTCTTGGTGTCCCACCTGATTGACGTAACACAAGGGTGATGCTCTTCGTGGTATCGTTAAAAAACGCATTACTTTCTACCCTTCTTACATTACTTCTTAAGCGGAATCTCCTTCTAATCTCGTCTCTTACTTCTGGGACTTCCGAAACCCCTATTGCATCCAGAGCGTCATCTAAGGTTTCATAGCTAACATCATCTTCTGTCCCTAGCATTTCGTCTGCTCCTGTGATATTGTAAAGGTAAGGTTCTACTACTGCAGGATCAAGCTGGGTTGCTACCGCTAACAGTTCCTCACCGACCTCGTGAATGTCTAATTCACCATCTCCGTAAACAGTGAATGAATCTCTCCAATCTTCCTTGGTTTCAACGATCTGATCAAATCCATACACAAGCTGCATTTCATCTATAGAGGTGAATGGTCTATTGTAAGGTCTGTCCGTGTATCCAAGTTCTTCATACACGTCTCGCTCCGCTCCATTAAGCTCAGTGTCTTCATTCCTGTCCACCCAATCAAAGAGCGCATCTGTAATCTCGGCGGCTTCACTATCCCCTATTCCCCATTCATAAAATAGACTACGGAGTAAGACCTTGTCTCCTCTTGCTAAGACTGCATTTACATTTAGGCGCGTTCCCTCGGAGGAGATTTCCACTTCATACCCTTGGCGCCTATCAGAGGACTCCTCTCTCAAGCGACTATCATTTCTTAAAATAGCTGGATGCACGCCTAATGCGATTCCTTTCTGAGCCAGTGCCGTCACCTCCATTTCTGCCGCTTTGGAAAAGACACGTTCTGCATTCCGATTCACTACGAGCAGAGCACTTAGTACAAGACTCGATAAGACTCCTACTACGAGTAGCACCATCATCAGGGCTGAACCCTGCGGAAATCTAGAGCTCGTTTTTTTCATTTCATATTCTGGATCGCTCCATAGATTGCCTGCATCATCGTGGAGCAGAGCACACCGACCAAAAGTGCTAGGCCTATCAATATCACTGGGGTAATCATTGCCATGAAGACCTTCAGCACCACTTCTAGCTTTGCGTCAAAATACTTAGCTGCACGCTTTACCGCCTCATCCATTTTTCCAGTCTCATCACCTACCGCAATGAGATCAACCATGGCGGATGGAAACACATCTGATTTCTTCATACTTGAAGTCAGCTTCAACCCATCTTTCACCCTATCTGTCACCTTACTAAGCTCCGCTTTATAAAATCGGTTAAACACTGTTTCGTTGGTCAGCTCCAATGCTTTCACCAAAGGTACTCCATTTGATAAAAGGTTCGATAAGGTCTGCAACCATTGAACGTAAAATCCATATTTCACGACCTTTCCGTAAAAGGGTAGATCTAACGAAGTCTTATCCCACTTCGCTTTATTTCCTTCATCATCAAAGTAGATTTTAATAGATATCCCTAAAATAATAAGTAATCCTATCAAATAAATCCAATTTGCTTTAAGAAATTCACCTAATGCTAAGGACAGCTTCACGCCCAGCGGCATCCCCCCTTCATCTACAGACGAAAGCATTGTTGCAATCTGAGGAAGAAGATAAAATAAGAACACCAGCATTACCCCAAAACAGGCAAGCAGTAAGAGTCCTGGATAAAGCATCGCAAAAATCAACTTCGACCTTAAGGCTGCACGCTCCTTTAGGTAAATTCCATGCTGGGTGATAATACTGGAAAGAGATCCACTTGCTTCCCCTGCTGCTGCTAAATTACAATAGAGTGCATCAAACTTGTTAGAAACTTTAGGTAGTGCCACGCTTAAAGGCATTCCATCGGTAATATACTCTCGGAGTTTCTCAGAGATCGTCTTCACCGCTCCCACATCATCACGTTTTGACATCGAAGCTAATGCAGGCTCAATCGGGAGACCCGCTTTAAGTAGCTCACTTAATTCTTCGGTGAAAAGAATAACATCTTTCCCTGAGACGGCATGCTCCCGCGCTATCGTCTTCTTCGTTTTCCCCGCTTTGCTCTCAGTCATCGAGATTGGCTGTAGTCCTCGGGAACGAAGCTCCACCATGGCTTCCTTCTTACTCGCGACAGTGAGTTCTCCAGATAGAGATTTCCCTTCTGGTGATTTGGCGGTGTAAGCATAAATGGCCATCTTAACCCTGAGCACTTTGTGTGGCGGACAGCACTTCTTCTGGCGTCGTGTCACCTTTCATGGCTTTTCTCATACCATAAATTTTCATATCTTCATACCCTTCAGCAAGGGCGGTTGACTTCACCTCAGCCTCACTTCCTCCACTCGAAATAATCTCTTGAATTTTGTCCGAGATATTACAGATCTCGTAGAGAGCTAAACGTCCTGAATAGCCTGTGTTTCTACACTCGGAACACCCAACTGCCTCAAACGGCGTTCCTGTTATATCATCTGGAATATCCAGTGAGCTGCGCATAGAATCTGACCACTGACTATGGGGACGCTTACAATGCTTACATAGACGTCTGACTAAGCGCTGAGCTAACACACCTCTCACAGACGCAGAAACGAGGAAAGGCTCTACACCCATGTCGATCAATCGTGATACAGCGCCGATCGCAGAGTTCGTGTGTAAGGTGCTTAAGACTAAGTGCCCAGTTAAAGAGGCACGGATCGCGATCTCAGCAGTCTCCGTATCACGAATCTCCCCGACCATCACAATGTTTGGATCCGCACGTAAGATAGACCTTAAGCCTTTAGCAAACGTCAGTCCCACTTCTGGTCGTACGGCAATCTGCACGATCCCTGGGAGTTTATTTTCCACGGGGTCTTCGATCGTTACAGTTCGACTCTCTGGAGTGTTAAGTTTATCTAAAAAACTATAAAGTGAGGTTGATTTACCACTCCCGGTTGGCCCCGTGACTAAGATCACTCCATTGGTGAGTTTTAAGATCTCTTCAATCTCGTTTCTGACCCCTGCCTCCATCTCCAGCTTATCCAGATTATAATTACCTTGGTTAAGCAGGCGGAGACTGACTGTTTCCCCATCGATGGCGGGAATCGTAGCTACACGGACGTCAATCGAGCGTCCTTCATAGCTCATATTGATACGTCCATCCTGCGGAATTCTTCTCTCCGAAACATCGAGGTGCGCCATGATTTTTAATCGCGCTATCACAGCACTCTCCAACTTATGAATATGCTGAGGGATCGGCACATCAAGCAAGTGTCCATCTACTCGGTATCGGATACGCACAGTCTCACGCTGAGGTTCGACATGAATATCCGTAGCTTTCTGAGCCAGTGCTTCACGAAGAATATTATTCACAAATTTCAATACAGACGCTTCATCTGATTCATCTTCATCAATGACATT
>JALZVA010000068.1 GCA_023301335.1 Akkermansiaceae bacterium | reverse complement strand
TCCGTCCGTAAAAATGCACCTCAGGAAGAACGCTTTGAGGTAAAGGAAGCTAAGGATGGCCGTAAGTATTTTGTTCTTAAAGCCTCAAATGGGCAGGTCATCGGTCAAAGCCAAATGTATAAATCTGCCTCAGGTCTCAAAAATGGCATGGCCTCTGTCGCTAAAAATTGCGAGGGCCAGTGTAAAGACCTAACAGCTTAAAACATTTCTCAAAGCTTTTCCTTTTACTCTACTATTACTCTATAGCTCAGCTACAGAGTAAAAATAAGCCTGTGGTATTATCCACAGGCTTTTTAAATATTGATAATGGCAGCTCCGCCGGGAGTCGAACCCAGACCCGCGGTTCCGGAAACCGCTGTTCTATCCATTAAACTACAGAGCCATTAATCACGTGATGAAGTTCTAACTTAGCTACCTAATGAAGGTCAACGAATAATTAAATTCTTAAGTCATTTAACTCAAGACCTATTACTCTCTAACTCGTATACGATTCATCTGAATCTCCATATAGATAGTATTTAGCTCTTCTATTCAAAAAAAGAAGGCACTGGTGGTATAACCACCAGTGCCTGAAAAAACACTCTTGTGTAACTAACCTATAATGGCGGTAGCACTAGGCTTGACGATGAGTTAACATCCAAAGCAGCTGAACTTTCAACCTGTGCAGCATCTCCATAAAGCTTTCGTCCTGTAGCATCAATAATGTTAGCAGTAACAAAAATCACAAGATTACTCTTGAGACGACTTTCAGCATTAGATTGGAATAAGCGTCCAATGATAGGAAGGTCCCCAAGTACAGGTACTTTATCCTCTACTTTTTGAACTTGCTCACTAATCAACCCGCCTACTGCCACAGTATGACCATCAAAAATAGTCAACCCAGTTCTGATCGAACGTCTTGAGAAGACAGGCATTTCAATACGGTTTTCAGTCACAGTAACCTGAATTGGGTTTCCGAAAGCATCCTGAGCAACTGCCTGAATTGGCGATCCATAGTTAATGAATCCCTCGAATTCAACGATTTCTGGCTCAAGGTCTAAACTGATAGTTCTCTTATCTGCACCTTCACCCACCTTAGGCAGGATTTCAAGAATCACGCCTGTTGGGCGCTCTTCAAATGCAGTTGGAGTAGCAGGAGTGATTGGAATCACTTGGACGCCACCAGCACCGATACCACCAGCAGCAGCATTGTTATTGTTACCTCCGCCGATGTTATCAGGGATTTCTGGTGGATCATACTCAGTTGGATAAATGAACTGTCTTACTACTTCAATTCTAGCAGACTCACCTGGGCGAGCAAGAATCGTAGGAGCATTCATCACATCAGTGCCTCTTTTCTGTGCTAGACCACGCATGATTACCTGCACTTGACCATCTGTAAAGAGGCCTGTAACAGATAGAATCCCAGGCGCAACGTTAGCATTTTGAGCTGTTCTCGTTGGGTTATTCAGGAACGAGTCGATGCTATCACTAGTGATTGCCGTATCTCCTGAACGTAGTCCTGCTGTAGGAGTGTTGAATACATTACCTGTCCCTGGAATACCTGAAACTCCCGCACCTGGTACAGAACCAAAGTTTGCAGCAGTTCTCGGTGTCCCATTACCGACATTACCTCCACCTAAGAAGAGGCTATTAGCGGTAAGTCCAAATGGTGAAATAATCCAATCAAATCCTAACTCATCAGTATCTTGCTGGCTGATTTCAACGAACTTCGCAGTGATTGAAATTTGCTTAGGCACATCAATAATAACATCTGCGATGATCTTGTCGATTTGGTCCAAGCCAATTGCTGTATTAGTTACTGCTAAAGTAGATGTTGCAGGAATGAATCTTACATTCGAACTTCCAGGAAACTTCACTCCCATACTTTCAAATGTTTCCTTAAGCGAAGATACACCACCAGATGAAGATTCTTCAGAATCGTCACTTCCAAAAATATCAGATGATTCAGCTGAAGCGCCACCGCCACCGCCGCCACCAAGGCGTTCGATGAAATCAGGCGGAACGTTAAAATTACGGTTAAATGTCTCACTGCCGTCGAAATCAACAGCAGGAACAATCGCAATAACATATTCCTCAACCTTCACACGCATGCGTGGTTCACATTGTAAACAAATTTGGTTAAGAGCCTCTCCCAAAGGAACATTCTGAAGCTCTAAGCTATTGATTCGAATCTCTTGGTCTTCACCACCTTCAACTCCAACAGAAATACGTGGGCGACGAACAACGAAGCTTACACCTTTTTTATTGATGTCAGTTTCTGGATCGTTATCACGTGCAAGGAGACTCAACTGAGCAATTGCTGCATCAAGCGTAGAGTCTTCAATATCAAGTCTAGGAATGATAATACTCTGAAGCTTTCTTTGGTTTACAAGAACACCTAAATCAGTTATTGGAGTATCATTCACACCGCCTGAGGTTTGTTGTGGAGCCACTGGTGTAGGAACGATTTCCCATGCCTTGTCAACTTCTGAGAGTAAGCGAGATCTCGTCTCATCGTAAGCTGCACGGTAATAGTCACTGCGAGTATTATTCACCTTTGTCTGCCAACGGCGTGCCGCCATGTTATACGGGTCAACTCTGAGAGCTTTATCAAATTCTGTATGAGCTTCATTGTATAGTCCTGCATTGTAGAAACCTTCGCCCTTATAAAGATGAAGAGAAACTTTTCTTACATCAGCACCGTGCTCTTTTGTTGTCGCAGGGTTTGTTCTAATCGGATCATAGGCTTGATCTAAAGCTTGGATAGCTTTCGTGTTCGTTGGATCCATTTTGATCACTGCACCGAGTGTCTCACGTGCACCTACTACATCACCTTGGCGAACTTGTGTTTTACTAAGTTCTACACTTGCTTGAGCAAGTGACTCCGTTAAAAATTCACGACGGTCGTCAACAACTCTACCTTGAGGGAGCACTGCTAGTGCACCTGTGTAGAGGTTTACCGACTTTTGAAAATCTTTATTAAGATAGGCTTCGCGCGCCTCTTTGATTTGATTGTCAATGCCAGCAACCTGTGCTTCACGACGTTGAATCTCAGCCTGAGCTATGTCTCTCAAACTCAGCTCTTGAGCGTGTGAGGCAACAGGCATGAGCGCAGCTGATGCTACAAGAGCCCCCGCTACACGACTTACTGTATGCTTATGTGTTTTTTCCATGTTCATTAATAGATGTGATTAGTTATTTACGGTTTGAAAAGTTTTTTTTTTACTTTTCTTAAGATTTTACATTTTTTTGTTAGATTCTAGCTACCTAAAACCTCAATTTCTCTAGTTTTGCCATCAGGACCTTCGAGTTCGGCGATATAGACCTTACCCTCTGTTCCTTTCTTTTTCAGTGACTTCACCTTATACTTCTTCTCTGCACCTCCAAAAGGTAATGCAAACATTGAGCCTTTTTGTAGAGTAAGCCCTGTATCTGCGCCTTTTCCAAGAGCATCCAAATAAAGCACAACCTCTAAATCTTCTAATTTTAAGGATGATCTTCTAAAGAGATAATGCTCCTCATTTAACAAATGGTCTTTTATTTTGTAACGAGGTTGATTAATTCCATTAGGGCCCTTAGCTTGATCTTTTGCTAAATATTCATACCTAGCTTTAAATTTACCTAATTTGGTGCCAAAGCGTGCTCTATTTGGGCTGCGTTGATTAAAGTTCAATGACTCTACTTCATGTTGAACCCCAGGAGCTTTCAAATTGAGAGAAATTCTATCACCACCCAATGCTGTCACCTTTAACTCTATATTTATGACTAGCACCTTTTCAGCCTTCACCTTCGCTAATAGATCTGGATAACTAGTAGCATCCTTAGGATTAGTTCCAGCTGCATGCTCTTCAGCAATGGAGAATCCATCTTGGTCTGGATCTAACTCAAGAGCATTATCATATTTTAATTCTTCCTTAAGGTCGTTCTCAAACCAATAAGAATTATCAATCCCTTCGTGAATCTGTGTGGATCCTTTTTCAATAAGGTCAATTGGCTTATTCACACCAGCCTTTCCAAACCGAGGAATCGACTGAAGCATGTAGAACTCACGCTCAGGTACTGTCGGGTCATAGACGGTGGGAAGTGAATTAGGTTCAGTGAAGGTGTTTAATGCTCTATTCACATTTTCTTTTAATATATCACCTGGAGACTTTCCTGCTGGACTGCTGGAGTTCAGGTTTACAAATGCTTCTGCCTTTTGCCCGCATGAATAGCCGAGATAGAAGCATAACATTAATACTACTACAGTTATAGCAAGCGCTACTTTTTCATAATTTGCTTTTAATTGATTCATTACTTAGCGCCTTTCTTCATTTTAAGTTTTTCCATATCAGTGACTAAAACCAAATCCATGGCTAGTGAAACAATCACTTTTTCCTCACCTAAAATTTGCTCTAAAAACACATCCCCTGGAGCGACTCTTTTACTTAAATCACGTTTCTTCGCCATCTCCTCTTTTTCGCTATTGTCCTCCTCTTCATCATTAAAAGCAGCTGCGAAATTATCATTTCCTCCCGTTTCAGTTCCATTCATCATGGGAGTAATTGCAATAGGAGCCACTACGACGTTTTTCAAAGACATCGCTTTGACAATCACTAAGTGGTTATTAGACTGAGCCAATTTAGCTAATAATTCTGCAAGTTGATTTTCCGTAAGTTCTAACTCTACATCAAAACGCATTTTCCTAACAGCTTCGACATCTTTAGCTTCCTCTGTTTCATTCTCTTCTTCCTCAGGAAGTGATTTTCGATAAAATGATTTCAGTTCACAAGGCCCCAATGAGGTGACTTCTTTTAAAAACCAGTTGTATGCATCTTGTTGATACAGACATAAGCCAATTGCAGTACTATTTGGCTTGATCAAAGTTTCTTTATACCTCTCAAAACCAAACCATGAACTTTCAGGAAATTTCACGTTGGCTCCACTTAGTATTTTTTTGTTCTCTCCAACATATTTCTGAAGTAATGTGGCAAAGTCTGTAGAACTTCTTTCTTCATTAAGTTTATGGCTCCCTGAAGAGGCCAGCTTAAGGTGCAGTTCATCAGCAGCGCTAAGACCCTCCTGAACTGCTATTTCAAGTCTTTCTTCTGATTCCTTACTAGGATCCCCTAATTCGTTTTTAAACGCTTTTATATCCGCGTTGTTCTTCGTAATTGATTTCCTAAGCTCCTCCTGCTCACCCATCTGAGCATAGATCAAGTAGCCAAATACTAAAATAACACAGCTACTAACTCCTATAAGGACTGCTAAAAATTTATTCTCTCCTGCCCATTCTTTAAGGGCTTCTATCCGTTCCTTCATGGTTTATTTTTTTAAATTTTCTAGCACAATAGGCTCTTTCAAAGGCAAAATAATTGTGAAATCTGAGCCAATTTTACTCACGTTCCAATCATTTGTAATTTTAAACATTTTATCAACTAACAGTGGACTTTCTTTAAATGCCCCTTTTTCTCCAACCTTGTCATGATACTTCAACGTATTTGAAAAGTACTTTGATTTAGGAGCTTCAGCTTTCGCGTCCTCTCCCACTTTAACTGTTGAAGATTTCTTGTCCTCTTTTTTATTTACCTCTAAAAACTCATTCGTGTTAACTGTAATTTGATTGTGATTATACAGCCATGTACCTCGAAGTTTAATTGCATTGATCACACCTCCACTACCATCTGTATAAAATGGAGATTCACTTGAGCCAGAAGAACTAAACAAAGGATTTAGATCAACCATGCTCGTATCAGGTTTGTAATTCAATAAAGGCTGAACCTCTGTAAACCAATAATCTTTTGAGCAATACTCGCGTTTTAATTCGGCTAACAAATTCACCCACTGCACTCTATCCTGTTGTGTTTTAACCAACGTATTGACATCCTCTAGAGCAGCTGTTTGACTTTGCACCTGTTTACGCATTGCCTCAGCGTGAGGCTTCATCTCCTTATACTCTAAGGCTAATGTTTCATTTGCAGCCTTTAGCTTACTTGTGACGGTGGCTCCAAAAATATAAAACACTAATAATCCTACAGCTAGGCAAGCAATAGCGATGTATAGTTTAATTTTACGGCGATCTAAATCTTTTTCCTTCTCTACTGAATCAGGAACAAGCTCTAAATGTACTCCGCTATTCCCTGCACGTCTTGCTGCTAGGCCTACTAGCTCCCCCATTAGGTGAGCATTTTTCTGAATAGCTTCTCCATCAAGCTGTGGGCTTATAGCAATAGCACGAAGAGGATTAAAATACTCTACAGGAAGCCTTAATTTTTCAGATAAAAACTGGCTAATTTTAGGCAGGTTAGATCCACCTCCGGCAAGGAATACTCTCGTTGGTGCTTGGCCGCCTTGCTGGCTTCGATAGTAGTTTGTCGTTCTCGCAATTTCAGCAGGCATCCTGCTTAGTGAACCTCTGATACATGAAGCTAGGGCTGCACTAAGCTCATCTAGTGTAGAGGTGTGACGCGTGTCTAGAGCCACCTGTCCATTAGCTTTTTTCTGAGACTCTGCCTCAGAAAAATTCACTCCATACTCTTTTGCAATTGCAGTTGTGACGCTCACTCCACCAATGGCAATACTTCTACAAAACATACGCTTCCCGTCGATATAGATCACCGTGCTCGTCTTAGCCCCCACGTCGATAAGCATCGCTGGTTCATCTAAATCAGAGTATGCTAGTCTAAACGCATTATATAAAGCTGCTGGAGAAGGGTCAACCTCTGTGGTAAACATCCCAGCACCTTCTACTGCAGACTGAACATCATTAAGTGTTTTCGACTTAATGGCAGCAATGATTACTTCACTTTCACCATCAATATCTGCAATCTCCTGCCAGTCCCATTTTACTTCATGAAGTGGGAATGGGATATTCTGCTGAGCTTCCGCCGCGACAAGTTCTTCTTTACTAACTCCGTCAAGGTTAGGTAAGACTACGAAACGTGTGAATACTGACTGCCCAGAGACAGCATAGCTCACGCGGTTTTTAACTTGTAGTTTCTTTGCTAATCCTAGCACAGCCATTTTGATCTGTGCGTTACGCGAAGCTTCAGCTGCAGGGTCAGCCAAAATTTCCGTCGATTCATAATCCGTGAGAAGAAGCTGCCCTTTCTTAGTTTTAAAGCGGGCCATGCCCACACGCTGAGCACCGATATTCAGCACTACGATAGTAGTCTTGTCTGCCATGATTATTTTTCTGAAAAATTAATATTAAGCTGATAGGTCAAATCTATTCACCTTTTTTCGGTGCGATCTCTGCATACCTGTCCCACCAGAGCCATTGAAATGGGGTCTCTGATTTATCTTGAATCTGCACGCTAGTGGAAGCAGAAAGTTTATTACTATACCAGAATGGAAGTTTTTTCCCATCTACCTTAACCTTATCTTTTTTAGAGGCGAAAAACGCGACTGGTTTATCATTACCCTCTACATAAAATTCACCACCCACTCCAAAGATAATGTTTTTTGAAGCTCTGTCTCCGCCGTTAGATAATCTTCTCACCCCACTCGGAGAAATGTAGCATGACGTATAAATTTCCTCACCAACCGGAACATTGATATGCTCGATTTCTTTTTCCAAAAGGATATGATTTTTCCCTTCTTTTGTTGGATCTACAGCTACAATAAACCACTTAACAGTCAGTTTAGGTAGTGTTTTATCTTTAGGTTCAGGCTTTATTGCTTCAATTTCGAACTTCACTTCCATCTCCAACCAATCCTTTTGTCTCCAAGTCTTTTCTCTTGTATCCGCAGGTGGATCAGGGCTCTCTAAATCATCAAACTCTGGCTTATCTACATCAATTATAACTTTATAAGTGGTTACCTTCGCTTCCTCCTGAGCATACGTGAAGGATAGTGTGTAACAAGCTAAGCTTGCAAAAAGAGTGTTTTTGATCAGTTTCATGAATAGGTTGTTTCCGGTTAGATTTTTGCAGATTACATGAATTTATTCGGGCTTGGCGAGAATAAACATGATTTTTTTACCATAGTTTATCAGGTATTTACAATGTGCTCTACCACACGAATAGTTGCACCCTGATGTTGTTCTAATACAACTAAGGCATTTTCCGCCATTTCTTCAAGCTCTTCACCAGTCCTCAACACGTCTGCAATATTTTCTAATTGAGCTAACTGCAAAATACCGCGCTGCTCTTTCAACTGGCTCACCAGAGGCTCAAAATTATCCATCCTAGGGCCAACAATAACAGGGATTTTAGCAGCAACAGCTTCCGCAGGATTTTGTCCCCCTTTTGTTAGCCATGATTTGCCTATGACAGCTCTGTCTGCAAATGCCGTCCAATCCTTCAACTCCCCTGTGCTATCGATAATTAGGCATACTTTTTCTCCAGCTTTATCTTCTAATGTTGAGCGCAAAACCGGATCAAAGCCTGCACGCTCTAAGTCTGAATAGACATCAAGACGCCTCTCCATATGCCTTGGGGCTACGACTAAGAACCATTCTTCTCTGAGGTTTTCCAAAGCTTTAGCAAGCGCATATTCTTCTCCAGGAAAGGAACTGAGGAACATCACAATTTTTCTTCCCTGATGAAACTTATCTAAAATTTCTTGAAACTCTTCTCTCCTTTGTGGTTTCTCATGGTCACAAGAATCAAACTTTACACTTCCTGCTGTGACTAGCTGATCATCCGCTAAACCGACTGATTTCCAACGTACTTGATCTTCTTCATACTGCACTAAAACACTCTTCAGCATGGCAAACAAGGGGGCAGTGAACCACCTTAGCTTTCTATATCTCCGCTCTGATCGAGGAGAAAGGCGAGCGTTGACAAGGTGCACAGGGATCTCTTTCTTACGACATTGATTGAGTAAATTTGGCCAGATTTCTGATTCAATTAACACCACTACTTTTGGAGCAAAGCGATTGAGCACCTTTCTCACCATCCAGCTAAAGTCCACCGGACAATAAATCACTCGCAACATTTCCGTGGCATGCTCTCTTGCGACCATGTATCCGGTCGAAGTAGTTGCAGCTATGACAAAAATTTCCTCGGGATAAGTTCTCTTCCATTCACGTATGAGCTTCAAGGCAATCATCACCTCCCCTACACTCACTGCATGCACATAGACTCCCCCCTTATTTTCCTCGGAAGTTGGTGTATCGTAACGTCCCAGACGCTGTTTTAGGCCAGTTCCGTAACCGCCACGTTTTTTCATTTTAAGCAACCAACTAGGTAAGCCTAACAAAAAAACAAAAGGGAAGATGATATTATACATCCCGATGATAAGACCTCTATGCATCAACTAACTGTTTTTGATAAATACTAATTCCGCAGCTCCCATAGGACCGCTCTGAAATCAACTCCCACGAAGCATTCGAAGGGGCTACGCGCCCAGCTGGCCCTTCGGCGATAAAATAAGCACTCTCGCCACAATGCGACAACAAATCGCTTTCTAATAACTCTGCTACAAAGTCTCGATCTCCAGGTTTTTTCCAATACGGAGGATCTGCGAAAATGATGTCGAACTGGTTCAAGTCACTATAATTCAGTGCATCAGCTTGGATCACCGAGGCTCCCTTGAGAGATAATGCTGCTACATTTTCTTTAATCGTCCTAACACTCCCTCTATCAGCATCCACAAAAACGCATGACTCTGCTCCTCTGCTTAAAGCCTCTAAACCCAAAGCTCCTGATCCAGCGAACAAGTCTAACACCTTCGCCCCCTTCACCAGATCTCCCAAGATCGAGAACAAGGCTTCTCGAGTCTTATCCGTGGTGGGTCGGGCTACTCCTTGAGGAACCTTGATGGGCCGTCTTCCAGCAATGCCAGAAATAATTCGCATATTTTTTTAAGCGACCTCTGCGCTATCCACATCCACCCGAAGGTTTTCAATGATAAAGCCCTGTCGGTCTGGTGTGTTTTTTCCCATGTAGAAGGTCAGCATATCCTTGATGCTCTTCCCCTCTTCATACTTCACAGGATCAAGCCTCATATCATCTCCGATCATGAAGGCAAATTCGTCTGGGGAAATTTCCCCTAATCCTTTAAAACGGGTTATTTCCGCAGCTTTTCCACATTTTGCTACAGCAGCTAAGCGCTCCTCTTCATCATAGCAGTAGAACGTTTCTTTCTTATTGCGCACCCTGAATAGAGGGGTCTGTAAAATAAACACATGTCCGTCTCTAACGAGTTCGGGAAAGAACTGAAGGAAGAAGGTCAGAAGCAATAGCCTGATGTGCATTCCGTCCACATCCGCATCGGTCGCTACCACTACATTTTGGTAACGTAACGACTCTAGCCCATCCTCGATATCTAAAGCGTGTTGAAGTAGATTAAACTCTTCATTTTCATAGACCACCTTACGTGTCAGTCCAAAGGAATTGAGAGGTTTACCGCGCAGGGAGAAAACTGCCTGAGTCTCCACGTCTCGACTCTTCGTGATGGATCCACTCGCAGAGTCTCCCTCTGTGATAAAAATCGTGCTCTCTTCTCTTCGCTTGTTCTTTTTCGAGCTTAGATGTACACGACAATCACGCAGTTTTTTATTATGAATTTTGGCCTTACGAGCACGCTCACGAGCCATTTTTTTAATCCCCTTGAGTGCTGTTCTTTCTTTTTCCGCAGTGAGGATACGCTTTTGAATCTCCTCCGCTACATTCTTGTGCTTATGCAGATAATTATCTAATTCTTCCTTTAAAAAATTCAGCATAAAAGTCCGCACTGTTTCCCCATCAGGAGAGACGGTCGAGCTGCCCAACTTAGTCTTTGTTTGACTCTCAAACACGGGTTCCTCCACACGGATACTTACCGCTGCCTCTATCCCCGCACGGATATCTGTGGCATCGTAGTTTTTTTTGTAAAAATCACGGAGAACCTTTACTACCGCTTCACGGAAAGCTAGTAAATGCGTCCCTCCCTGTGTCGTGTGTTGTCCATTCACAAAGGTGTAATAGTTTTCAGCTCCTGAGACTTTGTGTGAAAATGAAATCTCTATATCCTTCCCTGAAATATGCACGGGAGGATAGAGAGGGCCTTCCTCCATTTCTTCTTTCAAAAGATCTAGCAAGCCATCTTTAGACTTAAATTTTTGTCCATTGTAAACCACTACGAGCCCTGGATTCAAGAAGGCGTAGTAGCGGCACATTTTCTCTACGAAAGCAGCCTTGAACCCTGTTTTTTCAGGGAAAATAGTCTTATCCACATCGAAGGCTATCCGTGTTCCATTCTCTGAAGCATCCTTACGGGCACGCTTCATCTCACTCACGACATTTCCTTTAGAAAATTCGATCGCCTTGGTCTGACCATCTCTCCATGCCTGGATTTCAAAAAAACCTGACAAGGCATTAACCGCTTTAATCCCTACTCCATTAAGGCCTACAGATTTTTTAAACGCTTCAGAATCATATTTTGCGCCTGTGTTAATTTTTGCAGCACAGTCCATCAGCTTACCGAGAGGGATTCCACGACCGAAGTCTCTCACTTCGCAGCGATTTTCTTCATCTATGGTTACGTGAATTTCTTTCCCAAAGCCCATCACATACTCATCGATAGAGTTATCCATCGCTTCTTTTAGTAAGATGTAGACCCCGTCATCTGCTGACGTGCCATCTCCTAATTTACCAATATACATCCCTGGACGGAGCCTGATGTGCTCCTTCCAATCTAAGCTCTTAATGTCGTCTTCTGTGTATTTCGCCATGATGATCTAATGAGTAAAATGTGGAGCCTCTGCCCCTACTTGATTTATTTAAGGTTACTTAAGTAAATAGCTTTGGCAATAGAATATGACTAACAAATTCTACCT
>JALZVA010000067.1 GCA_023301335.1 Akkermansiaceae bacterium | reverse complement strand
GCCAAGGAGATGGAGAGGCGTGACATCAAGATCCCTGTGCTAATTGGCGGAGCTACCACTTCCCCAGCCCACACAGCAGTGAAGATCGCCCCATTCTCTACCGGTACTATTGTGCATGTCTTAGATGCTTCCCGAGCAGTTCCTGTCACCACATCTTTAATCTCTAAAGAGCACCAAGAGACGTTCAAGGCTGACAATGAAACACGCCACAAGAAGCTCAGAGACAACTTCAACAAAAAGAGTAAGCCTACTATTTCCATAGAAGAAGCCCGCTCTAACAAGCCTAAGTTCGACTGGGATTCCTATACACCAGCTAAGCCAGAATTTCTCGGCACCCGTGTGATGGATAAGCAATCGCTGCGTGAACTTGCCGAGTATATCGACTGGACTCCTTTCTTCCATGCGTGGGAACTTCGTGGTGTCTGGGATAAGGAAACGAAAGTTCTTAAGACGAGAAATGAAGAAGGTGCAGCAGAAGCTCAAAAGCTATTTGCAGATGCTATCGAGTTGTTAGAAGACATCATCGAGAACAAACGCTTCACGGCCAGAGGGGTGTATGGCTTTTTCCCAGCAAATGCAGACGGAGATGACATCACCATCTGGACCGATGACTCCCGCACTGAAAAACAGTGTAGCTTCCACACGCTGCGACAACAGATCGAGAAGAATAGTGAAAAGCCTAACTCCGCTCTCTCAGATTACGTTGCCTCACCAGACGCTGCATCAGCAGAGGATTATGTAGGTGGATTCGTAGTCGGCATCCACGGTGCAGACGAATGGGCAGAAGAGCTAAAGACAAAGGACATGGACGACTACAAGGCGATCATGGTTAAAGCGATCGCTGACCGCCTCGCAGAAGCCTTTGCCGAACTCCTCCACCACAGAGCACGTGTGGCTTGGGGGTATGAGCGACAAAATGAATTTAACCACAACGAGATCATCAAGGAAATCTACCGTGGTATCCGTCCGGCACCTGGTTACCCAGCACAGCCTGACCACACGGAGAAGGAAACTCTCTTTGAAATCTTAGACGCCTCCTCTGCCTGTGGGGTCGATCTCACAGAGTCCTGCGCGATGCACCCAGGTGCAGCAGTTTCCGGTCTGATGTTCTCTCACCCAGAGTCCCATTATTTTGCGCTTACTGAGCTGCAAAAAGACCAGGTCGAAGACTATGCTGCTCGTAAGGGATGGGATCTTGAGACCGCTGAGAGATGGCTCGGTCCGTGGCTTGGGTATGCCTAATCGGTATTATTCCACAGTACGTGGGGCGGTACGTATCGTGCCCTCCCCTACTCGCTTATCCACCTTCATGAGTTCAAAGCTCATTCCTTTGTAGATCTCTACATCGCTGATTTCAGCTGCCTTCATCCGCATTGATAAAGAAACGGAATCTCCGGGATACACCACTTCTCCTTCTGGGTATGTGTATTCCACTGCGATTTTTTTATCCTCAACGCAGAGAAATGGCTGGAACCCTGAGGCGATAGGAATGCCTCTATCCACTGATTTTTCCGTAGAATACGTCACTACGGCATCTACTATAATGTCATTCGACATGGCTCAAAAAACTACGAAGGTCTCTTCCGACCTCCACCTTTTTTGGAGTTTGTTTCTGGGCGGTTTTTCGCCTTATTCGCGTGAGAATATTTTGAGGTGCGACTAGGCCTACGACTTTCTTTACGACCGCCTCCTCTCCTCTCTTCCCTCTCAGGAGCTGGTACTTTGTAGTCAAAGCCTTCGACACGTTTGGTCGCAAGCGTTCTCCCAATATGCTTCTCTAGCTTCATCCTCTTCTGGTCGTCCCATTCACATACAAACGTCAGTGCGTTCCCTTCCGAGCCCGCTCTCCCTGTCCGTCCGATGCGGTGGATGTAGTCTTCATTCTGTTCAGGGAAATCATAGTTCACCACATGTGTGACACCGTGAATGTCTAACCCCCTCGCTGCCACATCCGTAGCTACGAGAACGCGTAGTTTATTTTCCTTAAACCATTTCAATGCCCGCACACGAGCCTGCTGGGTTTTATCCCCATGGATTGCTTCAGCATCTATTTTATAGCCACGCAGTTCCTTAGTAAGGATATCTGCCTCAATTCTAGTGCGCACAAACACGATCACAGCAAAGAACTGGTGATCATCTAACAGCTTCACTAAGAGAGCAGATTTCAAGTGCTTTGGCACAGGGTAAAAATGCTGAATCACCGTGTCTGCGGGATTGGTCCGGTCTCCAATTTCTAACAAGACAGGTTTCAAGAGGAAACTCTTCGCTAGTTTTTCAATCGGCTTCGATAAGGTAGCTGAAAAAAGTAAGGTCTGACGCTTATTCGGCAGAGGCTTAATGATCGACTCGATCGCTGGGAGAAATCCCATATCCAGCATCCGATCAGCCTCGTCTAGCACCAGATGATCTACTTTCCCAAAGCGTGTGTGACCACGATCCATGAGTTCCTGAAGTCTCCCAGGAGTGGCGATCACAATATCGACATTGGATTCCAATTTAGAAATTTGCTGTGCTTCTCCGACACCTCCCGTCACCACTAAGGTGCGGAGGTTTGTGTATTTGGCATACACGCGAATATTTTCATTAATCTGCGCTACTAGCTCACGGGTCGGAGCTAAAATGAGCAGACGTGTAGCACGCTCACTCTCCGTAGAACTCTCTGCACAGAGATGAGAAAGAATAGGGAGCACGAAAGCCGCTGTCTTCCCGGTCCCAGTCTGAGCAATCCCGATCAAATCCTTTTTAGCTAAAATCGAGGGAATCCCTCTCTCCTGAATCGGAGTTGGCCGATCATAGCCAGCATCAGCGACCGCTTTTTGTATCCGTTCGTGAAGCTTTAGAGACTGAAATGACATGACCGCAGTGTGTCCACAAGCCTACTTATTTCAAGCTCTAATCCCATTCTAGCCTTTAAAAGAAGCGGCTTCGATAGAGAATCACCGCAATCCATATTTCTATCCGAGCCTCTATTTAAAAAGACCAAGGCTTCCTCTGAATCTACAACGGGAACCTCTTTAAAAAAAATCTAAATTTTAGCTCTATGAAGTAATTTTTTCTTGCCAAATCCAGTCTCCAGAGTAGTCTCCGCCTCGCAGAAGATTTCTGTGGTGGCCGTAGCTCAGTTGGTAGAGTCCCTGATTGTGATTCAGGTTGTCGCGGGTTCAAGCCCCGTCGGTCGCCCCACCTTTTAAAACGCCTTATTCTTAACGAGTAAGGCGTTTTTATTTTCGTTCGCTCGCATAGCTTTTCCGACCCCATTCACCCAATCATCATCGCAACGAAAAAATCTTCCCTATCTTCTCTTTTTGTTTTCTTGCCATCTCATAAGGTTTACATACCCTGAAACCTCAACCTAGTTAACGTTCTCATGAAATTTAAAAAAGTAGTTCTTCCTCTCTTAGGCGCCACCGCTCTGTCAGCTCTCCCTAGCTGCGTCGCCCCCTACTCTGCGGACAATCCTCCTAAGCCTAATCCAAATCAAAAAGAGATTCTCAAAGCTGTCTATGTGAACCCACACCCAGCAGGGACCTACGCACACTTCAGAGCACGTCCTGACTACAAGAAAACCTACGATATTTGGAAAAGTAATACTCTACTTGCATCAACTAGCCCTAAGCAAACTAATGTGGTTATCCATTTAGGCACTCAGCGTGCACTGCTCTACAATGGCAAGAAAATCATCATGGATTTCCCCGTCGCTACCGGCACTAGCAAGCACCCAACACCCACTGGTAGCTTTAAAATTCTCCGTAAAATCGAAAAAGAAAAACGCTCCAATCTCTACGGTAAGGTTCTCAACTCCAGTGGCAGCGTGATCAAATCAGGTGCCGATTCTCGTAAAGATGCAGAGCTCATTGCGAAAAGTGGAAACAGATTCGAAGGGGCACCTATGAAATACTGGATGCGTCTCACTAACGACGGAATCGGAATGCACCAAGGTGTCGTCCCTCGCCGCCCAGCATCTCATGGATGTATCCGTATCTACTACAAAGCTGTGGGCACCGTCTTCGAAAAAGTCAGCTCAGGCACAACAGTCTCTATTGTTAAATAACATCCTCATCTAACACAATTTATGAAAAAACACTTATTTATACTTCTCTCTGCGATCACTTGCGCGCTGCTTTTCTCTAGCTGCTCAAATGTCTCATCGCTCGGGAGTAAGCAATCCGCACACCAAAAATTTAAAACTAAAGAAGATTACGCGAAAAGCTATACCATCTACAAAAACGAAAAACTACTCGCGAACAAAGGCGCAAAAGCTAGTAAACTCGTCATCGACAAGCCCACTCAACGTGCGCTGCTCTACATCGGTAACGAAGTCGCTGTAGACACGCCCTGCACCACAGGAAAATCAGGAAAGCGCACGCCTTCTGGATCATTCAAGGTGACTTCCAAGATCAAGGACAAGCGTAGTAATATTTTTGGGAGGTATTACAAAAATGGTAAAGTCGTCTATGGTGGTGACCGCCGTAAGTACCACGGAAGCTACGATAAGTATGTTGGCTCTAGCCTTCCTTACTGGATGCGACTCACTGATGACGGCATCGGCCTCCATGGAAGTAGCTCAATTAAGCGTTACCCAGGTTCAAACGGATGTATCCGCTTACCGCATTCAATCGCTTCAACCTTCTACTATCGCACGAACACTTCTACACCCGTTATCGTTCGATAAATCATCCTGCAACAATAGATACTTTAAAAAAGGCAGCTCATAGGAGCTGTCTTTTTTTTGATTTTAATTATAAGGACTGAGAGAGATCTCAATAGAAAGAGGAGTTGTGAGTCCCCGCAGCAGAACCCATACAGAAGAGAATGACCCCACAAACAAGGTTCGGGGGCTAACCA
>JALZVA010000066.1 GCA_023301335.1 Akkermansiaceae bacterium | reverse complement strand
GTTCCAAAACCTATCGTTGCAGCAATCGGCTGACCAGAAAGCATGTGAGCTCCATCGAGATCACCTGATATGACGTTATCTAAAAGTGTCTTCCAGTTTGGCTGTGCCACGACTTCAACTTGAAGGCCTTCAGCTTCAAAAAATCCTTTTTCTTTTGCAATGACAATAGGAGCGCAGTCCGTAAGTTTAATAAAGCCAAACTTTAGCTCACTTTTTTCTACATCTAGTAATTCAGCATTGGTCACATTTGCCCCGAGCAAGCTAAAGCCTACACTCAGAAGCCCAATTCTTTTAAGTTTATTTTTCATACGTTTTTGGAATTTATCCAATAAACATCGAGCAAACTAGGTACCAAGCTCAATGAAAGGGCTTCATCTTTATAATGAGACCCCCTCTCCCCTCATTTGGCGTAACTAAAACTCTGTTTGGCATGGATAGTGCTCCCTTCCTATTCATGGTTTACATTCCAGATATTCGGCAAATCAAAGTCTTCTTAGCCTTAGAGGAAACGCGTTCATTTACAGCGTCGGCAGAAAAGCTTAATATTACCCAATCGGCCGTTAGTCATTCTTTAAAGTCTTTGGAAACCTCTTTTTCTTGTCAATTGATCGAACGTCACGGAAAAAAATGCATGCTTAGCCCCCATGGAGAAGTTTTTTTTCATCATGCCAAACAAGCATTGGAGCAACTTGAAATAGCTTCAAAAAAAATCCAGACTCTAAACAAATGGGGCTACAGTTCCATTAAAGTAGGTGCTAGTAATACTCTCTGCCAATATATCATTCCTGAGGCTTTAGCTAACTTTTATAAAAAGCAAAAACGTGCTGAAGTATTTATCACCCCTGGGGATACTGCTTCACTCGTCAAGCAGCTTGATAAAGGGAAGCTAGATATTGCCATCGGTATTCGTAAAAAAAGTTTAGAAAATGATCACATCTTCGTTCCCGTGATAGAGGATAAGCTCTGTTTCGTCACCTCGCCAGATCACACATGGTGTAAAAAAGCACCAGAAAGCTGTGAAGATTTTGAACAAGAGAGGTTCATTCTTTATGACAAGGAGTCTATCACTTCTCAAATTATTAATAGCCATCTTCCAGGTATAGGAATTAGACAACGTGCTACGCTAGAGATCGGCAATATGGAATCGATTAAGAAAATGGCAGCTCTCAATGTGGGTGTTGGTATCATTTCAGAATGGATTGCTTCAGAAGAGCTCAAAAATGGTAGCTTAGTTAAACATGAAATCAATCCTGCTCCAAGCAGGGAGTGGGGTATTTACATGAGTAAGTCAAAAAGCTTATCTTTAAGTGAAGAGGAATTTACAAAGTGCATTAAAGCACAGCTTTTCGAGTGTATCAACTAACTCGATCATCAATGAATTATTTTCACATTCTTAATAATTTCATTTTATAACACTTGGATTAATTATTGCTTTCTATCCTTTTGTTATGATAAAAACTATTAGCTACACTACCCTTACTTCAGCACTCTTATCTTTTAGCGCACTTGCTGGCGAAGCTGGAACTATCACTAGTAAAACAGACTTCTCTGACCAAGGGGATCTCATTGATAAAAAATCACCCAGAATTCTTGATTTTTCATTAAATGCAAGAGCTCGCTATGAGTTTCGAGAGGCGGGAAGAGCAGACGCCTCACATGCTGGTACTGTCCGCTTCCGTCCAGGACTAACTTTTCTACCTGATGGCCCATTCTCGATTCATGTTGATGGAGAGTTCACTTATGCACTACTTGACGACTTCCAAGTAGGAACACCACAATCCGCAAACTTCGACCCTTTCGAAGCTAATAATACTCCCATTGCAGATCCTGAAACCGAAGAACTTAACCAAGCATACGCTCAGTGGAAGAAAGACGGACTCACTGTCAAAGTCGGTCGTCAACGATATATCTTAGATAATGCCGCATTCATCGGTAATGTAGGATGGAGACAAAATGAGCAAACTCTAGATGCTGCTTCCGTAGCTTACAAAACGGATCTTTTCTCTGTCTCTTATGCCTTTGCGAATAGAGCAAATCGTATTTTTGGAACCGACGGTACCTCTGTCGTTCAAGCTCTAGAGGGTGACATGCACATTTTCAATGGTTCTGCAAAAGTCAAAGATTTCACCCTTGGAGCTTACGCTTATCTTCTCGACTTCGATGAGGCTCCCAATAACGGATTTGCAAATCGTGCTTCTTCTAACACCTATGGTGGCTATGTTAAGTATAAGGGTCTTCACGCGGAGTTTGCCGTTCAGGAAGACAGTGGTGATAGTAACTTTGGTAGAGGTAGCTCTAACTATGCTCATGTTAATTACACCCACAAATTTGAAGGTGTAACCCTCTTAGGTGGAGTTGAGTATCTCGATGCAGATTTCCACACCCCTCTTGCCACTGTGCACGCCTTTAATGGATACGCAGATAACTTCATTGGAACCCGTTTAGGCCTCGCCGACAGCCCCGGTCTAAATGATCTTTACGTAGGCGCTACTACTAAGGTTAATGATGTGACCCTAAAAGCTTTTGCGCACTACTACACAGATGATTCCATCAGTCAGGACTTGGGCTGGGAAGTCGATTTTGTTGCCGTCAAGCCTGTTTTCGAAGGGGCTAAAGTACTCACTAAGCTTGCCTACTTCGATGGCGCTGGTGGTGGTGAAATCAAGCAAGCTTCTATCCAACTAGATTACACTTACTAGTTTCCCACACCCCCCACCTTCTTTTTTCTTTAACTATAAAAATCCGAAGGGCTTGTGCTTCGCGCATAAGCCCTTCACTTATTTCGTAGGTAACTAAAACGCTATTTAAGTACAAGTAGGTTCGTGACTTGCTTAGCTGCTTCATGATCTCCCCACTTCCAAACGAGTTCATTCTCTTTGTTAAATTCTAAGAGATGAGGTCCGGTGTCATGTTTGTTGTGACCCAGCCAATTTGTCATGATGATATTTTGATTCTCTAAGTGCTGCCAGCCTGAGTTAAAATCTAGATTTAATTCAGGGTGCTCTTGCTTTCCTCCGACGAATCTTACCGTCGTCCCATCTGCTTTTACCTCTATTACCTTACACTCATCCCCTGTGCTGGAGAGATAGTTTCCATTAGGAAGTTCTTTAACGGTGTAGCCTTTTCCTGGGATTTTAATTTGCTTGATGATTTCGCCCTCTGGGTTGACCTCAAGGATCGCTCTGGGTTTTTTCGCCCCAATGATCCAATTATTGTTCTTAGCGACTCTTAGGAGCCTCAGATCTAATTTTTTATACTTAATCTGCACCTTGCTGAGCTCTTTGCCATCCCTGTCTAAAGTGATCACACTTCCTGAGCTACTGAGTAGTAGTGTGTTCCCGTTGGTTAAGCGACGGGCAGATTGAATGCCCTTATAGCCAGTGACCTCCCAGTCTAGTTTTTTGCCATCGCTCAGACGGTACTCCGCCGCGCCTGTTCCGTGGCTCACGAGTAATACTTCAGGACTTATCTGTTGAATCTCACGCGAGCCCTTCGGGATGTTGATTGACCATGAATTCTCAGGAGTAAACTGGTCCACGTAAACTAGCACGTTTTTATAGTTTCCGATGCATACAAACTGGTGCTTCAGGTCTGCTTCATCGGCATAAGATACGGCGGAAAGCGATAGTAGAGTTATTAAACGTATATAGTTCATCTTTATCTCCTTTATTTCACGTTAAGTTCCACAGAGGGCAGGCCTGTAGCACTCCCTATGTATTTGCCAGGACGACCTTCTTTTTCCTTAGGGAAGTAGGCTCCTGCCACAGATCCTGTAAGGATAAACTGCCCCTTCCGCAGTGGATTCCCCTCTGCCACCATGCGATTAGCAAGTTGGCGAAGTGACTCACGAGGGTCTCCTAATACATTAGTTGCCGCCCCGGTATAAACCTCTTCTCCGTCACGGGTGAGCTTGAGGCTGATCTTAGAAAAATCTAAGCCTTTGGGAGAAACTCCTTTTCCTAACACATAGGTGTGGGTTCCACAGGACATCGCAATGACATCTGCGACCTGTACCTTTCCTTTGGATTTATCAAATCGTAAATCTGGCACATCCAGTCCAACGTGCACTGACTGAATGAAGCCAGTGATTGCCTTTATATTTTTGATAGGCTTTTTAATATCTCTTTTAAGGATGAAACCAATTTCCGACTCAATATGAAACCCTAGGAAACTATCTGCTTCGACAGTTCCTTTATGCGGTACCATCTGTTTAGAAAAGAAGGTCCCCGACACTGGCTCAGGTATGCCCCATTTCTCTTGAGATGCCTTACTGGCATAAGCCATTTTATACCCCACAAGCTTTCCGTAGGTTTTCTGCATGTAGTGATTATAGGCTGTCTGGATTTGATAGGCTTCATCCATAGGAATGGGATCTTTCACAAGGCTGGTGATAGGGGCTGTCGGAACCTTTGTGCGGATGGCATTGATGATATTGGTTGCCATCGCATTGTGGCTGACTAATTTTGTGGAACGCTCATTCGTTGGAGTCTTTACTATCCCTGCGGCAGCTTCGCGGTCATCAATCTGCAGGATGTAGTTAACGAGATCCTCAAGCTCATTTTCCTTGAGTTGGGAAGTCTTGCCGTGCTGATCATCAACGTTCTTGGCAGTAAGTACTTCATGAATCGTTTTAGCTGATCCATCGTGAAGGTAAGGAGCGCTTGCCCATACACCTTTTAGTGTTGGTGTATCGATTCCCCTGAGAGGGCCATCGAGGCGTTTACCAGAAGTCTTCGTTAGCGTTCCTACATCGTGAACGTAAAGCTCTGGGCTATCTGTAAAGTCTTCTCCCCCGTGGCAATCGGCGCAGTTTAGCTGCTGGAATATTTTCTTACCTCTTTGGGCCGACTCAGTAAGCTCACCAGTGGCTTTTCGGTGAGGGCTCGCTGGTGTTTTTGAAAGAATACGGATGTAAGTAGCAAGAGCATCTAGCTCTTTACTTTGTCCCTGCTTAGGCGCGCCCAAGGGATGCCATTGATTGAAAAATTCTTTACTTGAGCTTTTCCCATCCATGAATCCCGTACCCCCAAAAAAACTACGGATATCATTCTCGAAATCTTGTAGTTCATCAAAGTTGGCAGTCCAATGAAGAGGTCCATGCCTCTCTCCAGCCTTTCCTAATAGAGTCGTGGTATTTCGTAGTCCTTCTCCTCTATCGGTAAAATCCCACACTCTCCCGTCATCTCCACCGTCTTGGTGGCAGCTGGCGCAACTTAAGTAAGAATCTCTACTCATCTGTGCATTTCCTGCAAAATGGAATATCTTCTTCCCTTCTAGAACTAAGCTGTGCATTTTATCCTGTTCCACTACCTTGGTTGTAGAACGTTGGTTATCGACTCCATCTCCTTCATTCAAAATACCTGCAACATCGAATGCAGCGACTGAGCGGTCGAGAAAGTTATGCACATATAAGGTACTCGAAGCATGATCCAGTGCGAGTCCACGAGGTGCTGATCCGACATCGAGAATAGAGGTGATATGCGTGCCTTCGTAAGCATCTATAATCTCAATACTATTACTCCCCTGCATCGCTACAAATAGCATATCTCCATATAGGCTATAGACTGCGGCAATAGGCATTTCTTTATCGTTAAAGTCATGCCTGTGCTGAATGCTTTCCTTCCCACTTGGAAGTTCTATTCTTGAGGCGATCGGGCGTACGGTGCTTTCAAACGTGAGCGGTAATCCGTCTCTCTTTAATCCACGTTGGATGTTATCTTTCTTAGAGGGTATCCAAGCTTGCGTCCCATCAGGTGAAAGGCTGATTTGAGAAAGGTAATTTGGTAACCCTCTTCCTGACTCTTCAGTATCCGGGGTGGTGTCGATGGATAGCTTTAGCTCTTTTACATCAGCGGTTGCTAAGTTTATTTGGTAAATGGCACCATGCGTATCAGGAGAGATAAAACGGGTGACGTAAAGGGTGTCTTGCTCTGCGTTTAATGCTACGCCTCGCAGTCTAGCCCCCAGCATCTTCTCATGCTTAATCGTCCGGAGTATCTTCCCACTGTTACAGTCAATCTCGTAAACTTCTCCTCGTGCCTCACTGCTCACATAGGCCATTGAGCCATCTTCCCTCAGCACCACTCCGTAGGGGTGGGAACTTGGCGGTAGGTCCACGACCCCTGACAACGTAATGTTTTCAGCATCTATCAGGTGGAGCTGAGCTTTCTCCTCACTAACTACTGCCACTATTCCATTGGCGACCGACAGGGTGCGAGGGTTCGCTCCAAGGTTAATCTCCTTCAGTTTCTCCATGCTGTCCATGTCCACTACTGAGACCGACTGATTATCTGGATTCACATTCCAAACTCGCTTACGCGCCGTGTCGATAGCTATGCTTGATGAGTTCTTCGGAGCTGTTGGGCTCAGTGTATGAAAACTTACATGGTGCTGTAATGCTGCAGCTTCTTTCTCTCCTTGTTTCGCATGGAGCAGCACGGGATAGCGTCCTGCAGTTTTAAAGGTATGTGTCACTGAGCTATTCTTAGAATACTCCGTCCGCCCTTCACCTTCACCGAAATCCCATGCGTAGTTTGTGTTAGAATCTCCACCTTTGACTTTAAATGTGGTCGCTTTCCCTAGCTCCGTAGGTTGTGTCTTTTCGATCCCAATCTTAAAATCGCTAAGGGTTTTACCTGTAGAAAAAACTGAGCGAAATGGTTTACTAAGAGGGTTCCCCACCTGATCCACAACTGAACCTTCTGGCAAGATCACTTCATACGTCACCTCTGGCTTCAAGGGAACACTTGGGGTAAAATTTAGAATGGCATTGTGTAAACTCCAGTCCCCTTTGAGACTCTCCCCGCCAAGCTCACGGATGATGATGCCGTCTAGCTTATCATGCTCGATTTCGTCTGAAAACGTCAGGCCTATACGGCTAAGTAGGTGATTACTCTGCGATTTGTTTGCGGGGCTAATAAAGTTCACTTCTGGCCCAGTGGTGTCTGGCTCAGGCTGATGAGCAATGATATGCGATCCCGTGCCATGGTCACAGGTCATGACTACGTAGTTTCCAATCACGTTCGCACCATCGAAGTCTTGCTTAGGAATCTTCATGCTAAGCTTTTTAACTAACTTAGGATTCTTTGGATTTCTCACGTCGAGCTTTGCATAGCCGCTAGATACCCCTAGGTGAAGGAAGCCGTCTTGGAACACACCGTAGCCACCTTTCGATCCTAATTTTTCACCCGTATAATGACCTATGAGTTTTATATTTTTGGGCTCATGTAGATCCCACACCTTAGGCTCTCCCGAAATTCCATAGAGATACCCTCCATTAAATAAGGCACTATATCCAAATGATTGCTTTAGTGTTTTTTGTAGCTTTGGATTAAGTGGATCAGAGATATCCAATAAGCTTATCCCTGGTGCGTCAAAGGTGTTACAGACGAGGACATTTCCACAGGCAAACAGAGAGCCTACCTTAAAACCGCCGAGTTTCCCCGTCGAGACACTTTTCTTCAGCACTGGATTTGTTAGATCAGAGGCATCTACAATATGAATCCCTGTGTTAGTTCCCCCGACATAGACGTAGGGATACTGCATAGCAAGCCACCAAGCCGTGTTTGCATAGGCCCCTTTGGTCATTTTGGGGATTTTAAGGCTACTGATATACTTAGGATTTTTAATGTCTGTCCAGTCCCAGATTTGAATTCCTGTTTGGGCATTTAAAAAGACATAGTCTCGTCCATTTTTTTCAATAAATCCGTAGTTATGCCCTTCAAAAAGCACCTTGGTGTGCTCATCTACATAGGTTGTAACACGCTTAGGGTTCTGTGGATCTGATATGTCAAAAAACACAATCGCAGCATCCCCTGCTCCGCTATCACGAGCCTCTACACCTGCAAGATATCCCTTGAACAACTGCATCGCGGCATGACCTCGTAACCCTTCACTAGAGCTATCTATCCTCCCCATCGGCACAAAGAGTTCCTCAGCTTTAAACGTTTTTTTGAGAATTCCTGGACCCTCAGTTGCATGAACCATACCCGCTAAGGTTATTATGACGCTTAAGGGTAGAGAAATAGTCTTCAACCAGAATAAGGATGTCGGCTTCATTATCTTTATTTATGTTATTTGGTAGCCAAATAGGTGAGAGACTTCATCGGCAGCGGCTTTTACATGGATGCCTAATTGGGGGAAATCTGAAATGGGTAAGCGACTAGATGGTCCAGTGAGCCAAATAGCAGCGACTGGGTGGCCGTATTGATCCATGACTGGAGCAGCTATACAGTGACAGCCTTCGATCTGTTCAGCCTCATCATACGCTACACCAGAGCGACGAACAAGCTTCAGCTCTTTTAGCAGTTTCGTTTTTGAGGTGATGGTGTTTTTATTAAACCGAGTGAGTTCCAAACTATCGAGCAGACCTGCCTGCTGCGCTTCAGAAAGATTCGCCATCAGTGCTTTTCCTGGAGCTGTGCAGTGCAGAAAAAATCGAGCTCCACGCTCAAGTCTAAAATTAAAATGATGCAGACCTGCCAGTTCCTCTAACACAACTCCTTCTTTGTCCATTAAAGAGCCTAGCAGCACAGTTTCTTTCGTCTCATCGCGTAAGCGACGCATCGATTCTGCTGCTAGTTGAACGACATTATCATCCGCTAGCGCTCGATACCCAATGGAAAATAGTTTTCTGGTGAGTATGACCTGCTGGGTGTCACGGAAGTACTGGATGTAGCCCAGCTCACGAAGCGTCGCGCAAATACGAAAAATAGAATTCCTCGGCACTTCTAGCTCTTTTGCTATTTGCGAGACAATCAAGCCTTCTTGATGCTTACTCAGCAACTCAAACACACGGAGCGCACGCTCGAGGTTTGGCACTGAATATTTAGAAGTCTCGTTCATGAGTTGTCTCAAAATAAACTACGCTTAATTAGGGGTCTATCAAAAAACACTAAATAAGGATCGAATGACTATATATCAAACAAATCGAAGTGAGATACCTAAATCTAGACCATTTCCATCGAGAAAGAAACAGTATATGAAAGAAGGCAAAACCTCCTTAATCACGCATTTTTTTATTTATGCTCTGTGTAAACCTCGTTAGCGGTGTACCAGAAATGGTTTGAAGAAATATCACTGTAAGCCGAGGTGATCCTCTCCGGTAACTTCATATCATACACAAAGCCTTTCTTTATAGGCTCGCTCAGCTCGATCGTGAGAATATTCCCCTCAGCCTTGATGAGTGACACAGCTTCCTTTTGTTTATCTATCAGCGGGGAGCCATATTTTGAAAAATACTTAAGGTAGTAGGACTGAATAACGTAGTCCTTAGGTTGCCCTATTTTTTCTATCGTTGTGTTAAACGTGAAAGTGAAGCCATTGGGTGTTAGGTTTACTTTTTCCACCATCAAATAAGGCTTCCCAGTGAAGCTCACCTTCTTCATCCCTTCGCGCCCCGCCCAGCTTAAGTGCGTTTTCCCTAAATACATACTCGTTCCATCTGCTGAGTAAAGGAGCCTATTGTTCCCTCCGCCTACGCTGCTATTTTTAAATACATGGCAGGCTGCACCTTGTACTGACCCATTCACCTCGTCTTTATAAAAACCGAGAAAGCGGTTAGTCGAATAAACGTCTCCAAGAAACATCATCGCGTCTGTGTTCTGAGTAGGAACAAAGGATGGATCGACAGGAACAATCTGTGAAACGGAATTGGCACAAATCGACTGAGGAAAGAAGCACACTTCTTTGACCCTTCGTTTGTCCAGCTCTGCTATTGGGATCTCTGCAGGGATCTGATCTACCACTGGATTCTTCGTATCCCAAAGCAGAGATGCTACGTGCCCATGAAACTCTCCCGATTCGACTCGGAATAAATTACACGCGCCCACCCAGTCACCCTGATTATCCGCTACCCAGAGTCGATCTTCTTTATCCATGTAAAGACCGTTCGGGGTTCTAAAGCCGGTGGCATAGACCTCAGCCTTTGGATTACCAGGTTTGATTTTTAAAATACAGCCACGGTAAGGTACGCGTGCATACATGCGTGGGATACCAGCTTTCTTTACCCTCCACGATTCTTTAGGATTGGTATTATCATAGAGCAGGCGTGCATGAGAGAGACCTCCTACGTTGTTCCAGGCTCCACGTATTTCCTCCCTTACTCCTGAGCCGTTAGATGCTGTTCCGAGGCTTACATAGAAATTACCCTTAGAGTCTTCGACTATTCCGAAGCTGAATTCATGATAGTTTCCAGACATCCCCCAGTCGGTAGTGATCGCTTCATAGAAATCAGCTGTTCCATCCTTATCTGTGTCGTGCAGTCGAGTGATCTCAGGACGCTGGATAACTAAGATCCCCCCTGCTTTATCGACATGCACTCCCAGAGGCTCGTGCAGCCCTTCGGCAAAAAGGCTCCATTTCTTTGTCTTAGGATCATATATCTTCACTTCCCCGCGATGAAAACATGCCACGACTCTTCCATCTGGGAGAAGTGCTAGTCCTCCGACCTGCGGGTCAACCGACTTCGGAATAGAGACCGTATCTACCGTGTAATGTTCTCCCCAGTCAAAGGTAGCAACAGCGTCTAAACTTGAAAGCAGGAAGGCTGCAATAGTGATACAAACGTTTTTCATATACCTTAGAAGTGGTGTTTAATGATGATGATTTTATCTCCCTCTCTGCTCAGCTTCGTAGTGAGTGTGGAGTCTTCTGCGATGTGGTTGAGAGTCGGCAGAGTGGATTTAGATAAAATCCTTCTAACGAGTGCTTCATCAGCCACGGTGATAGATTCTTCAATCCTCACCCCTTCGACTGTATAAAGGAATGTAGGAAGCCCATATTTCATTTTATAGCCATGATACGTGGGTGGTTTTTCCGATTTAAATAAGCTTTTTTCCGTGTAGATAATCTTGCCTACTTCGGCTAGGGCATTTCCATTTGCTTTAAGGTAAGGGTAATTATCGGCTTCTCCTGCACTGATGTAGCGTAAGCGGCATTGCGTGGTATCCCAGACAAGGTTGAGCTTTTTCTTCAGTGGAAGTGCTACAAGGACTGAGGCGGGGCCACTCTTCGGCAGGAAGGTTCGGATGACACGAGGTCTCTTTTTATTAGGGTAGTCATCTACATTTGAAAGTGGTTGAGGGTTTCTTACTTTTACAGAAAGAATATAGTCGTGAATGATCGCCAAATCTTCTTTTTTTACATGTGCCATCGACGGCATCTGCACCATATCTGGGTTTCTCTTCCCTGGGTTATAGCACCATTCAATAAACTCTTTACGTTTTTGCTTTGGGTAAAACTCCTGAATGTGTGTAAAACTCGGGCCCACTGATACACGATCAGAAATATGACAGGCTGCGCAGTTCAGTTGAAATGCTTCAGGAGCCTGCTTCGCACTCTTTTTCTTATTCTCTTTCTTTTTTATGGGGACTGGATTTTCAGATTGTTTCTCTGCAGACTGGCATGGAGTAAAGCAGAACGCATAGCCAAGAAGGACGCCATTAAAAAAATTAGAGTAAGACATGAGTTAAACGATCGAAAATACTTATTTTTTTATGTGCCCTCCAAGCTTAGCTGTAAAGGATAAAGCCTTCGTTCTAAGGAATAAAGCTCCAAAGATTTTGACTCAACGAGAAATAAAATAGTTGTTCATGAGCTAGTAAATCATTGCAGCCTGCGTTTAATTTCATAGATTTGCCGTATCCCGTTTCACGCCATGACCACACTAGACCGTTCATCCACTACAGCTCCGCTCCCTAAACTTACCAACCTTAGCCTTCGGGACGGCCAGCAATCTACCTTAGACAGTAAGGAATGGGTTCTAGACACCGCACGCATGACGCAGGTCTTACGTGCCTCTAGCCTTGCAGGTTTCACCGCTGCTGAAGTTGCCGGAGGGCAAAGCTTCCAAACTGCTATCAGCAATGGGCATAATCCATTTACTATCGTAGACGCCTTAGCCAATGCACAGCGTTCCAGCAAGCAAGTCAAAGAGGTGGATCTACAAATGCTCTTCCGTGGAGCAAATGCTCTCGGCTTCCGCCACTACGATCAAGATGTGGTAGAAGGCACTCTCAATGAATTCATTAAAAGTGGGGTGACCAAAATTCGTTTTTTCGACGCCCTCAATGATATTGATAACTTATTCTTACCTGAGTCAGTTAAGCAAAAGGAAGGAATCATCCTACAAGCAGCGATGTGCTTTGGGAACTACCGTCACGCTCCCGAGAGATACACCGATGACTATTACGTCAACTACCTCAAGGCACTCCTGACAAAAGGCTTTAATTCTTTTGCGATCAAGGACATGTCAGGACAGATGACCCCAGAGCGGATGCGTGCGCTCCTACCCAGGCTTAAAGATTTGCTAGACGGGACTGGTTTCCCTCTCGACCTCCACCTCCATTCCACCAATGACGAACTCTCCAAGGAGACTTTAAAAACTGCCATCGAACTAGGCGTGGATAGTATTGAAACCGTGGAAGGCCCTCTCTCGGCTGGCTCCGCCCACCACTGTCTCTCCAGTATTAGCTCTGATCCATTGGTTAGCTCACCAGAGTTTCAGGAGCTACAAAGGGTGAGTCGTACCGTCTGGACAGCTTCCCCGAATCGTAAAGATGGAGACATTCCTCAGCACCTTCGAGATAAGCTCTGTGAGGCAGGTGTCCCTGGAGGAGCGATGCCTTTTGTGGTCCGCGACCTAACCACTCAGGCGGAAGTGATCATTGATAAGTACCAAAAGCTACGTCAAAAGAAGCTCGCCGCCACGCAGAAATTCGTCGTGCACAAACTCAATGAAGCGCAGCACTCACCCAATAAGAAGCAACTTTCTTTTGAAGGTATTGTGGAGCTTTTTATCAACGAATTAAAACGCGTTTGCTTTGATGCATCCCTTCCTTTGTTAGTGACACCTACTGCAGATATTTGTGCCAAGCAGGCGATCACCAACCTCGCTTTAGCCAAAAACCCTTACGGGAGCACGCTAGAGGATCGGTACCTAAATATGAATGGCGATACGGGAGCCGATCCGCGTTTCACCAAACTTGTGTTAGGTCACTATGGGGAATTTAAGACTTACGCCCAAGAGGGTGAGACCTTCAAGCCAGACGAAGAGGTTGTTGCATTTTTTGAAAAGAACAACCCACTAGGTCTGAAACGAATCGAGCAGCATCCCTCTACGATCCAGAAAGGCGGCGATATGCGTATGGCACGAGACGAGGCATGGTCACTCATTCGCAAGCATGGGTGTAAAGCTCTTGCCTTTGCAAACTTTGACCAATTATCCATTCTCTCTGCCCTCAAGCCCTCAAGTGCCCCCGGAGTAAACCCCGTAGAAAAGGCCGTGCAGGCCTATGCGCTAAGAGCTGAGAAGGTACGAATCGGGGGAAGAGGTATCACCTTCCCTGGTTATGAAACGATCATGCAGCCTATCGTTGACCACCTTTCCGCCTTATATGCTGCTGACCACACGCGTAAAAGCAGTGGCTTGATGAAGATTCAACTCCATGAGTTTGGCCCGAATTTGTATCGTAAAGTGTTCCGCACCTATGCGGCCCTGTCGATTGCCCAAGAGGTCACAAGAGTTAGAAACATGCTGACTAACCTCATTTCCTCTGATCACTCCACCGCTGTGATTAAAGAAGCTGCCGGATTTGTAGGAAAAACCTTCGAAGCGTTAGACTTTAGCCCTGCGGATCAGACTGAGCAAGTGTACGTCGAGGCAAGAGAGTTATTTAAAAACCTTACTATAGGAGAGCTCTTTAGCTCCCTTGCCCTACTCCATAGCTTAATCAATAGCGTGGATAAGCACGGCACTAGCCCATCTTTACCCGCTGAGCACGCCATCACCCTA
>JALZVA010000065.1 GCA_023301335.1 Akkermansiaceae bacterium | reverse complement strand
TACCATCCGAAATACACCGCAGCATTGTCCATGGGATAGTCGGTAGGGAAGGTATGCTTAGTCGTTTCTTTCACCGTGGGAATCCCATTGATCCAGTTGAGGCGTTCGATCGCATCGATGGCGTGGTCACCTGCTGCATAGTTCTTGCCTTTAAATGCCTTGTCGAGATAGGTGACGCCCCAGAGACCCGTTTTTTCTGTGGCAATAGAGTCGAGGATGAGTTGCTTAGACTGTTTAAAACTTGGCCCATCAATTCGAGTGACGAGTTTGAGAGAAGATTGTTTTGGCAAAGATGCTTTAAACGCTTTTAAGGTGAGGTCTTGCTGATAATAGAAGTTTTTTAACGCACCGTCTAATTTGTCATAGTCCGGATTGGCACTGAGTTCAGAGTCCACACTGGCTTCATTGTTCTTTTCATCAGAGCGCATGATTTTAAAGGGAACACCTCGAAGCAGAAGGATTACATCTTTATCATACACCTTGTTCTGGAGTGCCTTCTGTCTTAAGGTATCGCGCAGGATATTGAATTCTTTTCTGCTAATCGCATCTTTGTTAGGCATGGAGAAACCAATCAGGTTAGCCTTGGGAACCTTACGTTGTTGTTGATAAAGTTCTGCTAACTGCTTGGACTCAGGAAGATCAGAGTTATAGACCACCACGACATCCTCAGCAGTGAGGCCATTGGGTTTTGCTAAGAGCAGGGAAAGGGGAAGAAGTAAGAAGCAACTAAAAATGGAGATAGAGCGTATCATGAAAATGGAATGGTTAAGGTGTCATGAGAGAAGGAAATATGCTCAGGAAGTTGCTTTGCGACTTCTTCACAGTCCATTTCATGACTGATATGTGTGAATAGAACACGTTTTGGGGACACCTTCTCAATCACGGCTAGAGACTCCGAGAGGCTCATGTGTGAAGGGTGGAATTCCTCACGTAGGCAATCGATAATCAAATAATCAGGCTGACCTATAAGAGGATAGCTAGATTCAGGAATCACTTTGACATCAGGGATGTAAACAATAGAAGTTCCTGACTGAGTTTGGAATTTAAACCCAGAGGTCTGGACCGATCCATGCAGCACAGGAATTGGAGTCACTTCTAAGGATTTGAGAGAGAATGGCCCTTCGAAGACGTGCACTTCTGGGCGGATATAGCCTTTGTAGGTATTCGTTTTGGCGAATGCCCAGGCGAAGATGCGCTGTAGTTCCTCCATGCAGCCCGGGTTTCCGTGTAGGGGAAGTAGATCATCACGCTTCCAGCAGAAGGCACGTAATTCATCAAATCCAGCAATATGGTCGAGATGGGCATGGGTGTAGAGCACATGGTCGACTTCTTTTAATCCATGCCTAAGTGCTTGATGGCGAAGGTCGGGGCCTGCATCGACTAAGATCGTCTGTTCCTCAGATGCGATCACTATGGAAGAACGCATGCGACTTACCTTGGGGTCAGTCGATAGACAGCGTGGACAGTCACAGCCGATGACGGGGATTCCGACGGAAGTGCTAGTGCCTAAAAATGTAAGTGTGTGCTGCATGAATTTTTTTTGATCTTTCCGTTGATTCTCTATCTTTGCTTGGCATACTTTGCCCAGCTCCATAGCGCATCTAATGTTAAATCTACTTAAAATCAAAAACCTAGCCCTTGTCGATAGTTTAACGTGGAATATTGGTTCAGGCTTAGTGGTCGTCACGGGGGAAACTGGCGCGGGGAAATCCGTCATTGTAGGTGCCTTAAAGCTTATTTTAGGAGAGCGTGCAGATAAGGGCGTGATCCGCACAGGAGAAGACGCCTGTAAGGTAGAGGCTGTCTTTGATCTCTCAGCACAGTCACCGATTCATAAGCTCCTTGAGGACGCAGGCTTTGAATCAGAAGGTTCCACTCTCATTCTTAAACGCGTGGTGGCTGCGGGATCGAATAAGCAGTTTGTGAACGACTCTCCCTGCACTCTGAATTTTCTGAAAACACTCGGAAAGTATTTGGTAGACTTACACGGGCCTCATGCCCACCAGAGCTTACTCTCTACAGATCGCCAGCTCCACATGCTAGACTGCTATGTGGGAGCAGATCAGGAGAGAGCCAGCTACGAGGCATTATACCGTAAGTGGAAAGAATCTAGTGATAAACTCGAAGCATTCATGCAGGCAGAGGGCACGAGCGAGCACGAGCTCGACTTACTTCGTTTTCAAGTTGAGGAAATCGATAATGCCAACTTAGTCCCAGCTGAGGAAAGTGAGATTGAAGAAAAGTATAGAAAATCTTCTAACAGTTCTAGATTAGTCGAGCACTCTAGTGTGATCTCTTCCACTCTTTCTAGCGGCTTGGTCCAGCAACTCGGTGACATTCAGCGTGCTGCTAGAGAATTGGAGAAGCTTGACCCAGCTGCAGCGGATTCTTTTGCTGGCTTGGATTCAGCTGTGATGGAACTTCAGGAGCTAGAAGGCTCTATCATGGAATATGTGGAGAGCATCGAAACCGATCCCTCAGAGCTAATGGCTCTAGAAACAAGGATTAACACATTTGAGACATTAAAGAGGAAGTACGGAGGCTCATTAGAAGCAGTGTTACTACATGCAGATTCGGCGAGGGAGAAACTCTCGGGCTTAGATAATCGAGAGGAAAAGATAGCATCGCTAGAGAAGGATGTGAGTGAGGCTCTGGAAGAACTTACGGAAGTCGCAGGGGAACTTAGTGCTAAACGTAAGAAAAAGGCTCCGAAACTCGCTAAAGAGGTCGCGTCTCATCTAAAGGATCTCGGCTTTAAGGAGGCTGCTTTTCAGATTCAGATAGAGGCTTATACGAAACCACATAGCTGTGGGATGGAAACCGTGGATTTCAAGTTTGGCCCGAACCCTGGGGAGCCACTCAAGCCACTTAAAAGTATTGCTTCGAGTGGAGAGATCTCACGTGTGATGCTAGCAGTGAAGACAGCTTTAGCACAGCAGGACTTCACCCCGCTGATGGTGTTTGATGAGATTGATGCCAATGTGGGAGGAGAAATCGCACGTGCAGTTGGGGAGAAAATGGCGGGACTCGGGAAGAGCCATCAGGTGATCTCTATCACTCACTTCCCACAGGTGGCAGCAGTCGCAGGGCAACATTACGTGGTGCAAAAAAACGTGGAGGAAGGGCGCACCGTTTCCCACTTATCTGAGGTCAAAGGACAAGCTCGCGTGGATGAACTAGTCAGAATGCTAGGAGGAGGGACAGGGAAAGAAGCCGTGAAGATGGCGAAAGCCCTACTCGCCTAAGATCTAAATTTTGGCATTTAATCTGTTAAGAATATGAAGCAGAGCGGCGGCATACTTGTTTTATTTCTTCTGTTAGGAGCGGGAGTCTACTGGCTGACGAAAAAGCCAACAGATGAACAAGAGGCTGGTGTTTCACTTACTATTCACTGTGCAGCTGGGTTGCGAGATCCAGTCGAACAGATCGCTGAGGAATATGAAAAAACGTATGGAGAGAACGTGCACCTAAATTTTGGCGGCAGTGGTGAGCTCTATGGAAAATTAAAAATATCTGGGGGAGACCTCTATATTCCAGCAGACAGGAGTTACACACAAAAAGCCTTAGACGAAGAACTGCTTAAAGAAGAGATTCCTTTTGCCCAATTGACCGCAGGCCTGTTTGTTAAAAAAAATAACCCGAAAGAAATCTACAGTTTGAGCGATCTCACACGCCCTGACGTCCGCGTTGTGTTTGCAGAGAAATCCGCTGCTGTGGGAAAGTTCACCCATGAAGTATTACAGCAGGCAAATGTCTTAGAAAAAATCAAAGCAGGCAGCTACTCTACCTCACCCACAGTCAACGCAGTAGCAACACAAGTAGCGATAGGTGCAGCCGATGTAGGCATCATCTGGGACTGCATCAGCAAGCAATATCCAACATGTAAGTTTATTCAACTTCCCGAGTTCAAAGAAAATAAAATCGCTGCAATAGGCTTGTTAGAAAAATCTAAACACCCTCAAGAAGCGAATAAACTAGCCTGCTTTTTTACAGGAGAGAGGGGAATGAAAATTTTTCGCGACCACGGGTTTTCAGTGATTAAGAAGAGCGGGAAGTAACGATCAAGTTGCCCAATAAGGTAACTACTATCGAACCCAAACAATCATTAATGAAAACGGCTCGTAATAGCCCCCATAACTGTTCTTTATTATAATCTTAGGCAAATGCCTAAGGAAGCAAATAAAGTAAGCTACACTGACGTATCACCTCGATGTTTCAGCATTTAAAAAGCTGAAATATCGGCTGCCAATACTATCCTTACAAGAGCCTAAAGCTACACCCTTAGCCTAGATTACTAACTGATAAAGATATCACTGACATTATTTTGGCTGTTATGCCATTTTTCCAGCTTAGGATTAAGGTGACGTAGCTGACTAAACCATAGATTATTAATCGGTGTATTAGCTTTGTGTATCACATTCATTCCTTGTTTAATGCCGCCACCACCGTGTCCTGCAAAGAGGATCGGTAAATTCCCTCTTGTGTGTCTATAACGCAGACCGGATGCAAAGGTAATCATGGAGTGATGGAAGAGGCTATTCCCGTCAGGTTGTTGAATGGCTTTCAACTTATCAAAGAAATAGGAAAGCATCTCTAGGTTCTTTGTATCACGCGCTATATGGGCAGCCTTACCTGCGCCTCTATCGTGACTCATATCGTGTGAGCTTACACTAATATCCATGCTTTTCAGAAGAGGATCAACACCTAGCATATAGGAGATCACACGCGTATAATCAGCCTCCATAGCGAGTGCCATAAGATCGTATGTAAGTTTTACATCATCAATGCCGGAGATATCCTCTGGTGGCTTTTCTAGATGCTGTAAAGATCCTGTTTCAGACGATAGGTCAAAACTCCGTGCAAGATTAAGCTCCACCTCTCTCAAGCTAGAGGTGTATTGATCAAGCACCTGTTGGTCTCCCTTTGATAGTTTAGAGTTTAATGATTTTATATCTCTTACTAAAAAGTCCATGATACTTTTTTTCTGGGCAAACTGGCTAGCCAGCTTTTCTTTCCCCAAATTACGGTTACCATATAACGCTGTATAGAGTTTTAAAGATCCTTGGATACCTGACATATGGCGACCTTCTTTATTCCAAGAGATAGAGCGCATACCTTTCCCGTTACCACCTTTTAGACTGGTATTATCAATAGCGGCTATCACGAGGGAAGGGAATTTAGTATCCCTACCAAGATACTCTGCGGCAACTTGGTCACAGGTAGCAATGGATGCGTTATGGCCATACTTAGGGTCAATAGCCGCCGCATCATTTAAAAGGTGTAATCCTGCGTAGTGTGCAGGTGCTTTTTTAGGAGGAGGGCCTTTTAGGGATAGATTTTGCACAATCGATATATCATCTTTGTGCGCTTTCATCGATTCAAACATTTCTGGTAATGCCCAGTCTGAAGATGTTTTAGAACCTTTTGGAAACCACCCCTTAGACACACCAAAACCCATAGACATATAAACGGTACGTGTCGGAATACCGTTAACTCCTGTTTGAGCCCTAGCGAGGCTTTGGAATTGAGGTAATATGAGCGCTGCTGCGGATCCAACAGATTTGGCAAGGAATTTTCTACGTGTATATTCAGTCATCGTATATTTATTGTTTTGTTTGAAATACATCGGATTTCGTCACTTGGAAAATTAAATCTTTAAGTTTAAAGTCATTATCTCTGCTTAACTCGATAATTTTTGTTACCTCACCACTGTCGGTGTATCTTATCTGTCTACCTATTGCGTATGCCATTACGGCTTTTACAAAGCCTCTAGCAATACGTTCATCATTCACTGCGAGATTGGCAAGCAAACCCTGATAATCGTCAAATTTTTTCCCGTTAGTCATCTG
>JALZVA010000064.1 GCA_023301335.1 Akkermansiaceae bacterium | reverse complement strand
AGGAAAACAAACCATTCTTTATCTATTTTGCTCATAACTACCCGCCACTGACAAATAACTAAACGTATGATTAAAAAAATAACACTAGCAACCGCCTGTTGCTTAACAGCACTGACTGCTCAAGCTGAGCAAAAACCAAATGTCATCGTCATCATGGTCGATGACATGGGCTATGGTGGCGTGAGTTGCTTTGATAACAAGAACTTCACTACCCCTGAAATCGATCGCCTTTGTAAAGACGGGATGAAGCTTAACAGCTTTTATAGTAACGGCTCAGTATGCTCACCTACACGAGCGGCCTTAATGACAGGTAGATACCAGCAACGTTCAGGTTGTGATGCCGTGGTGAACGCTGACCCAGAAGTGGCGATGCACCATATTGGTATTCATGATAAAGAATGGACATTTGCTGAAGCCATGAAATCAGCTGGTTACACTACAGGAATCATGGGTAAGTGGCACCTTGGTTATAAACCTGAGCATAGCCCATTTAAACATGGATTTGATCAGTTTAACGGCTTTATAAGTGGCAATATTGATGCTCACTCTCACTTTGATCGTATGAATGTAAAAGATTGGTGGCAGGGAGAGGAATTAAAAGATCAGCCTGGCTACCACACTGATATCATCAATGATGAAGCTATTAAATTTATTGAAAAAAATAAAGATGAGCCATTCTTTTTATATGTAGCTCACGGTAGCCCACACTCCCCTCATCAGGCACGAGCTTCTAAAATTGAACGGGGCCCTAATAAAGGTGAGATTCCATCATGGGCACCAGATGAAACTTATAGTAATAACAAGACTGCCGATGACTGGCTTATACGTCATTTCATCTTGCCAGTAGATGAAGGCGTAGGCCTGATTCGTCAAAAGCTCGACGAGCTAGAAATCGCTGACAATACCATTATTTGGTTCATGTCAGATAACGGAGGGACGAAAAAGAATCATACAATGAGCCCTCTAACCCGTGGTAGTAAATCCATGTTTTATGAAGGAGGGATTCGTGTTCCTGGTATCGTCTGGGCACCTGGTCGAGTAAAGGCAGGTAGTGAATCTAATGAGGTGATTTTGACCTTTGATATCATGCCTACAAGCATGGAGGTGTCTGGTATAACAGCCCCTGATAAACTCAAGCTTGATGGCCGTGATGTAACTCCAGCTATCTTTGAGAACAAAGAGCTGGAACCGGTCACACACTTCTGGAGTATGAAAGTAGCAGGGAGAGATGGCGGAGCCCTTCGTAAGGGCTTTTGGAAGCTTGTGGTCAATAAGAAGAACAATGAGATATTTAATCTAGAATCTGATCCACAAGAAACAACCGATCTGTCTTTAGAATTACCGGAAAAAGTTAAGGAAATGAGAGCTGTTTACGATAGGATGCTAAAAGAAACATCTGCGGATTCACCGTATTAAGAAGAGAGCATGACCACGGGCTCACTTAGGTATATACAACCAAGCCCGTAGTACCGTGTCATCGGTATTTTTTCATACTCCTGGATACCAAAATACAGGTCATTGATAGAATCGTTTTGGCAAAAATGTTAACGCAAATAACTAGCATTAACGAATGTTCACACCTACAATTTAGCACCGCGATTGCCCCCTCAAGAGCTAATTTCATCACAATTTTCATGACCACTTCACCGCAAATCAATACTTCACCTATGCCTGCAGTCGTGAAAGTCAGGCCCATGCTTATGTTAACAGGCTTCCTTGGAGCAGGTAAGACGACATTGCTGCGTGAGTTACTAGAGATTCTAGCGGACCAAAAAATTGAATCAGATGTCATTCTAAATGACCGAGAAAATGCTTACATTGATAAAGCCACGCTAAAGGATCGTGCTGCAGATATTCGCGCTCTCACTGGTTCTTGTGTCTGCTGTGAGGGATTTCACGACCTCATGAATATGATTACGGAAGTCTCAAAAACTCATCATGAGGTTCTCCTATTAGAGCTCAATGGCACTGCTGACCCCATTCCTCTGCAAGAGTCTTTCACTCTTTTAGAATCAAAATTTTGCCTCCGCCCGAGATGGCAAGTTTGCGTGATTGATCCACGTCATTTTAAAAAACGGAGAAAGTTTAATGCTCTCGAAAGCCTACAACTCGAAACAGCCAGCCATTATTATATTTCTCACAGTGCACAGCTTACAGAAGAGGAAGAATCACGAGTAGAACAACTCATTAAAGAAATCAACCCCAGAGCCTCCCGCACTGATCCCACACTCCTCGCCAATGCTATTCGTCAAGCTATCCGTAAAAATACAGGTCACACTCTCGCACCCATCCAAGCTAAAAAACACACTCAAACATCAGTGCAATTTGGCCTTCCCTCACCCAAACCTCTAAAAAAAGATGCTCACCATGAACGTCACAAGCTTGCTCATGAGTTCACAGGTTGCCAAATCATTATCCCCGAACCAACGCATCAAGAACGTGTCATTAACTGGCTAGACAAGCTCCCAGCCTCAGTCATCAGAGCAAAGGCTTTACTCACCCTTGAGGGAGATCCAAAACGCCTTCATCTATACGAGCGCGTTGAGCTGTTCACTTCACCTAAGCCTATTAGTGCACAAACAAAAACTGATAGACCCTGCTCAGGCATCTTCATCGGGCCCGATATCGACCCAGAAGAAATTCTCAGTCTCACGAAAGAGCACCTTCACCCCGATTGTCATTTCCCAGAACAAGAAG
>JALZVA010000063.1 GCA_023301335.1 Akkermansiaceae bacterium | reverse complement strand
ACAAGAGGTGTGAACTTCGCTAAGAACGCATCTTTCACCGAAGCATCTACAAAGATTCGCTGAGATGAAACACACACTTGTCCTCCATGATAGTACCCACCTTTGACCAGTCTTTCTGCTGCATCATCTAGGTCTGCATCCGCAGTGATAATCACCGGTGCAGAACCTCCATGCTCAAGCGCACAACGTGTCCCTGAAGCCAACTGTGAACGCAGCCACCAGCCCACTTTTGCAGAACCGATAAAGGCAAAAAATGCCACACGCTTATCTGTCACTAACTTCGTTGCTAAGTCATTCGTGACGATCGCCACGCGTGCCCACCCCTCAGGAAGCCCAGCTTCTCTGAGGATATCGATAAAACTTAAACAGGAAAGCGGAGTGTAGCTAGCCGGCTTCACAATGATCGGGCAGCCCGCTGCAACTGCTGGGGCAACTTGGTGTGCGATCAAATTCAGTGGATGATTAAACGCACTAACTGCCATCACAGGGCCAATTGGCTCTAGGCGAGTGTATGCACGATACCCTTCTGAGGAAGGCGTGATTCCCATCGGAATTTCTGTCCCCGCTTTATGAGCCAGTGTCTCTGCCGCTGACTTTACAGAGGATGCGGCACGATGTGCCTCAACCAGTGCATCTGGATAAGGTTTCCCTCCTTCCAGTGCAATCTGTAGAGCCAGCTCCTCAGCACGTTCGCTAATAATTTTAGAAGCTTTTTCCAAAATCTCAATCCTCTGAAACTTCGGTAATGGTCCAGCCTTCCACAGGCTATCCGCCTCAGCCAAATAACGCTCACAGGTCTCAGCTGTCTCGAAGCTGAGTTCCTTAATAGGTTCACGCGTCCAGGCCGAATATACAGTTAGTTTCTCAGACATCGTAGATTAGAGTAAGCAAGTTTTCTTCTGTAGCTCTTCAATAAGCACACGCTCATTTTCTGAATAATCCACAGGAAGCTCAATGAGATTCACTCCTTTACGTGAGAGGCAGTCTTGAAGAATCGGTAAGAAATCCTCCGTTTTTTCTACACGGACACCATAGGCACCATAGGATTCTGCATACTTCACGAAATCTGGATTCCCATAATCGAGTCCCCAATTGGTGAAGCCCATTCCTGCCTGCTTCCACTTGATCATGCCGTAGGCATTATCACGCAGCACAAGTACTGTTAGATCAAGGCCCAAACGCACCGCTGTCTCCATCTCCTGAGAATTCATCATGAACCCACCGTCACCACATACAGAAAGTACGGGCACGTCTGGCTTCACCATTTTTGCCCCAATCGCAGATGGCAGACCTGCTCCCATCGTTGCTAAAGCATTATCTAGTAAGAGTGTGTTAGATTCGTGAACTGGGTAGTTACGCGCAAACCAAACTTTATAAATTCCGTTATCTAAAGTCACGATCCCGTCACTTGGCATCGCCTTACGGACATCAGCGACGAAACGCTGAGGAATCACAGGGAAACTCCCCACATCATCTTTCTCATGGATATGACTCCATACATCCGTGCGCACACGCTTAAAGAAGTCAAACTTCTCACTGCCGAGCTTACCTACACGCTGAGCTAGGCGTTTCACAGATTCGAAAATAGAACCCACTACTTCTAACTGCGGGAAGTAAACTTGATCCACCTCCGCAGGTGCATAATTTACATGAATCACTTCTTTCCCTCCATGCTCCATAAAGAACGGTGGCTTCTCTACCACATCATGGCCAATAATAATGATGAGATCTGAGCGATCAACCGCGCAGTGTAGATAATCCTTATCAGAAAGTGCAGCGACTCCTAGGAAGCCATCGTCTCTTCCGTCGACCACACCTGCACCCATCTGAGTACTGATGGAATATAGACCTGTATGCGCAAGGAAATCACGGATCGCCTCGCGGTCATTCTTTCTATTAGAGCCTGCAGCCACACAGACTAGAGGCATCTTTGCCGCTTTGATCTTAGCTGCTGCTTCATCAAGAACAGAGTCCTCAGCTGTTGCATACTTGCGTGTAGATGCTTTAAAAATATTTGTTTGATCTGCTTCCATCGCAGCCACATCTTCGGGAAGCTCTAGGTAGACCGCACCAGGGCGTTCATTTTCTGCTGTGCGCATCGCTTCACGTACCAATGAAGGAACGATATTTCCATGCGGAATCTGCCTAGAAAGCTTCGTGAGAGGATGCATCATGCCCACGACATCAAGTATTTGGAAGCGTCCCTGCTTACTATGGTAGATTGGCTTCTGACCACTGATCATGAGTAAAGGCATAGCTCCAAGCTGAGCATACGCTGCGCCAGTTACAAAATTAGTAGCCCCAGGCCCAAGGGTGGATAAGCACACACCTGTTTTACCTGTTAGGCGACCATAGGTGGCAGCCATAAAGGCAGCAGCCTGCTCGTGACGGGTAAGTATAAGCTTGATAGACTTAGAGGTCCGGAGAGACTCGATAAAATCTAAGTTTTCTTCCCCTGGTACTCCGAAGATGTATTCTACACCTTCCTCCTCAAGAACTTTAATAAATAAGTCTGATGTTTTCATAATAATATTTTAGTAAAAATTTAAATGTTAGATGGTAGCAATTATTTTTATTTATGCTTCATTCCGAACATTCTGCCGATAAAAATCACTTGCTCTTTTCTTAGATAGATAATCACACAGCTCAGTAACCATGCTAGAGTAGCCATACCCGCCATCATTCCCATCTGACCTTCAAAGCCGAGTTTCGTGATGTGTCCCATGATCGCTCCAGCCATCACTCCCCAGCCAAGGATAGCACCCCAAATAGACACAGGAGTAAAAAGTAGGATACAGGCAATGAGCTCTAAAGCTCCAATTAACTTATAGCCAAAAGGCCCCATGTCTAACTTGGTAAATAGTTCCACCACTTCTGGTGCATCTGTAAACTTGCTGTATAGGGTCATGCCAAGAATCGCTGCAGTGATGACTTGGGCAACCCAAGAGATAACATTTTTTTTCATATTTTTTTAAATTGTTAAAGATTATAATTAAGAAGCTAATTTTGTATTAAAGACACTGTTATAATGCTCTGCTAAGACGGTGTCAGCTGGAATATAAAGATTTTCCGTAGTGAGCTCGCTAAAGCTCTTACACCCTGTGGCACGGAGAACTTCTTCTAAATCATGCTCAATATGTTTCACATAGTTTGCGACACGGATAGCACGGCTTGGTACATCTAAACCTTTTTGTAAGCTCGGGTCATGTGTGGTGATACCTACCGGGCAAGTATTATTCCCACACTGTAACGCTTGAATACACCCTAAGGAAAGCATGAATCCGCGCGCACTGTAGACCATGTCTGCACCTAGTGCAAAAGCTACCATCTGAGCACCTGGGCTAATGAGCTTTCCAGAGGCGTTAAGTTTCATTTTATCGCGCACTCCATGGCGCTTGAGGCATTCATGGATCGAATACAGACCCACTGTCAAAGGTAGGCCAAGCCCATCAAGGAATGCCTTAGGTGCAGCACCAGTCCCCCCCTCTGCTCCATCCACTGTGATGAAATCAGGGAACACGTTCTGGCGTTTCATTTCTTCTACTAAAGATTCAAACTCTGAAAGCTTACCTAAACAAATCTTAAAACCTGTAGGTAATTTAGAAACTTCTTGCACACGCTTCACAAACTCCACGGTATGCTCGACTGTATCACACTCTGGATGAAATGGTGGCGAGACCACATCCTGGCCTTTTTCAATCCCACGTAACTCGGCAATCTCATCCGTGATCTTTTCCTTAGGGAGTAGTCCACCTTTACCTGGCTTTGCTCCTTGGGAAAATTTAATCTCTATCATCTTAATCTGTGGCTTACTGGCAATCTCAACAAGCTTCGCATCATCTAGCCGCCCATCTGTATCACGCACTCCAAATTTGGCAGTTCCTATCTGAAAAATCAAATCACAGTCTTCCATAAGGTGGTATTTTGGATACCCTCCTTCTCCTGTATTCATCGGGATTCCCGCCTGTTTTGCGCCGCGTGCTAAAGAACGCACAGCATTCACTCCAAGCGCGCCATAACTCATGGCACTAATCATGATTGGTCTTTTTACCGTGTAAGCCGAATCTAAGCCACGCTCCTCACCATAGGTAACGCTAAATGGTTTTAGCTCTTCTTTAGGCGTAGGGAACATCGAGTGCCTGACTTTAATCTCCGTAGAATCAAAATTTTCCTGTGAACCAAAAGAACTAGCAGAATCAATATTCTTCGCTTTTCTATACACTTCCGAACGCTCCTCTCGATTAAATGGGCGCTCCTCTCGATCGTTGGCAAAAAGGTACTGCCGCATTTCAGGACCTATGCTTTCAATCATATAACGAGCCTGCCCCATTAAACCAAAATTATTCAAGATGATATGCTCTTTCTGCACATTCATATAGAAGAAATTCACAATCATTAAGAAAAGGAAGGCGACCGTAAGAAAATGTAAGTAAAAACTAACAAAAATTCCTCCCGCTAAAAATAACAAAAATCCAATAGGGATACTTGCATTTACAAATTTTGATACTTTATGTAAATCGACGTGTAGTGATGATGCCATAGAAATGTGATAAAATTAAACTAAAACTTTAATCAAACTACTCCATATTTTTTAATTTTCTATGAAAATTAAAAATAATAATGACGAGCCCATAAATGGTCAACGAGATCCTCTGCCTGATCAGTGTAAAAAACAATCTAGCTTCCGCACCGATTGATACCTAACACCTTCCAAATTCGAAGTAAAACCACACGCAGTAACACTTGCTTAGAGCAATTTACTTAGCTACTTCTTACCTTCCTTATTCTCTTTTACCCATTTCTTTACTTGGCTAACAGAATTTCGATATCCCATATGCAATGCATTAGCCAACCATTCCGTAGCAGCTAGAGTCTGACCTAAGACCCACGCCGCTATCACTTTCTTCTCAACTGCAGAGTTAACCATGTTCTCTAAAGCATCCTCAGCAATGCCAAGCTTGGCTAAACCTTCTTTTATCAATTTGGTTACCTCATGTTCATTATGCTCTTTGACTACTGCTCCTGACAAACTCTCTATTTTGCTCCCGCTGAAAGCTTCCGCTTTATCTAACATCTTTTACCTAAACGTAGCATCTCCTACGCACCAACCTCGTCTCAATACTCCATACGATTCAATATCTACATCGGTTTAAACTTTAATCGACCTTCTGTTCATGTAATCCGAATACGCTTCTCTGCCTCGGGCATTATCATCCAAACGTAGGTCGTCAAAAACATCGCCAACCTCCAACCACGTTGGTCGCTTTGATTTCCATTTGGTATACAGCGGCAAACTACTCCAAGGGTAGTCGGTCAACTTATCCCAACGCTTTCCTGCTCCCACCATTTTAGCCCTAGCCGGATTCAAATGGATATAATCAGAAACCATTTTAAAGTATGTGCTGTCACTGTCCGAGCCATTGACAACCTGGGCTCTGTAACGCCCTTGAAAAAGGTGACCTCTTCGGCCTCTCTATGCTTTTACTCTCTGAGTATACGTTCCTTGAAGCCATTTCATTCCATCTACCAAATTGGCTTCTGATGTCTCTATGAGCGAATTGTAATGGTTCCCCATCATATACAAAGCAATGAACTATCCAACCCGTTCTCTGGCAAGCTTCGTCCAAAGTATCCAGAAACTTCTCGCATCCCTTCTTACCGAAGAAAATACCGTTCCCATTGTTGCTTCGACCCATCACATAATAGATCGCTCCCTCAAATTCAATCCTCACTTGCCGTGCCATATTTTCGGGTTTTACCCAAAAATATACATTTATACGAATTCACAATTCACAGAGTGACCCCTTTTACTGAGGTTAAAAACGCTGCTGCTGCCGTGAACAAAGCTCATCAATCTGGGATCTTTCCGACTGAGGATTAAGTACTCACAGGCTAATTTTTGGCAGAAAAAATCCCCAGTGACTATTTTGAGCCAACTGGGGATTATGAAATATGAGGATTTCAAACGCCGCTATTTACGACGGCGCAGAATAAGAGCAAGTCCACCTATACCGAGTAAAACTGCCGATGATGGCTCAGGAACGGCAACTGTAGAGAATTGAAGATCCACCTCACGAAGTCTGATGCCGAGCGACCCTGCTTCAGCCGTAAAGAAAACATTGGTTGAATTTCCTGCACTGGTTAAATCTTGAAAGCCCCCAGAGTTTGTAATAATGGTTGAACCTACAGAGCCCGTATGGACATGGAAATCAAGCTCTGTAGTACCCGCACCAAGGCCAGCGGCATTGGTAAAATTATTTCGTGAGATGCCCTGAAAACCATCAAAAACAACTGTAGTTCCATCTGCCTCTCCTGATGTATACGATATGCCTGACACCGCGAGTTGTAACGAATCAGCATTCCCAAAATTGCTGTACCAGTTAACGTTGTTACCACCATTATTAACATTACCCACAATAATATCTGAACCATTTATTGTGGCTCCACTATAGGTGGTTCGGGTCAAAGTGAAAGTTAGTGTATCATCGGTTCCACCCTCATCAAAATCGAAAATTCGTGATAGAGTGAATGAATTACCATCGGTTGATGCAACACTGGTGAAAGAGCTAAATGTACCATCGTCGGGAGCAATATCATTAATACTGATAGTTGCCGCCTGAGAGACCTGAACTAGCGCGATCGATGCAGTGGCCATTGCAATTAATTTGATAGTGTTTTTCATTATTATAATTTGTGTAAGATACAACCTCAGAAGTGTGTGCTATTTCCTAAGTATGTTCATTAAACTACATTAAACAACAAATCTGAACATCCGTTCTTTAACCTATACTTAAACGAACACCTTTTTCTGAAGTTGGGAACCGAGCTTAGCCGTTCGTCGTATGCCCTCGCAGGTGAAAACAGTTTATTGTGCGGATGGAAATGAAATGAAATTCTTGAGGTTGCGATCTGAGAATCATTACCGCCTTCTTTGTTTCTTGTTAGCTACTTCCAGATAGCTCACGAGGAAGTATCAAGGGTCAGTAAAAATAATAAAGATGAGCGCATTGAACCAAATAGAATGACACCGAAGGAATAGCTTGAATTAAGTTTCACGCAGTCATTGAGCTAGAAAGAATCACACCCAGATGAACACGTTATCTGGAATCATGAGCAATCAACGCCAACCAGAATATTTAGAAAGTGCACGAGCACGCTACCCAAGCCAATTCATCCATAGATCGTTTAACCGATGGTGCATCATAAAATGTTAAGCTAGAATGCTGGATTAACTGTTTCACTCTGATATACTGATCTCTTATGCGTTTCTGGTTATTATATTTAATTCCCCTTCAGCTGGTCGGAGCGCTTCCTGCACTGGCCGAGACAGCACCCCTCAGCGAGCTTAAACTATCTAATCTCGAACAGCGCTTGAAGGTCATAGATGCTGAGCTCAGCCAGCTAGCTCAGGCTAGCCTACGTACTGGAGTTGGAGCCATCGGCTATCGCTCAGATCGTCATAAAACTGCCGACCACAAAGAGTGGGTCGAAATCAACCTAGGCAAGGATTACACTCTCGATGAGATCATCCTCATTCCAAACGTCTACCGCGATTCAAATGAAGGATTTCAAGCCGATGGGTTCCCTGCTGAATTTCGAATCATTACTGGGAATTCAAATAACAAAACCGGCAGTATACTCGGCGAATTCAGCTCCACAACTGATAGAGCTCAAGGTATTGCCCCTTACGTCATTGCTGCAGGTGGCATTAAAGCATCTTGGATCAGAATCGAAGCTACCCGTCTCTCCTTAAGGGCATTCAATAAGCATTTTAACCAGCATTATATTTTCCAACTCGCAGAAGCTCTCGTATTTAGTGGTGAAAAAAACGTCGCCCTACACCAGCCGGTTAAAGCGTCATCTTTACACCCAGAGGCAAGCATCGCTGCATGGGGGCCGCGTTATCTGGTAGATGGCCACGGCCCCTACCTGATGAATGCTGCCCACGGATTACAAAGTGTGGCTTACCTAAATAAGCCGAATCAACCACCTGTCTTGACTATCGATCTGGAGACTACGGCCGAAATCGACCGTATCCACCTCCACACTCTGGAGCAAAGTGACACCGTGCCCCAGGCTCATGCAGGAAATCTAGGTATCCCTCATCACCTAAGAATCGAGGGAGCCAATCGAGCAGATTTTTCCAATGCCGTGGTTCTGCTAGATACCCATATCAATGATACAGGCCCTATCATGATGTGGAATATCCCTGTAACTTCCTGCCGCTACATCCGGCTGGCTGAGATTAGCCCCTCAGCAACCTTCCGGATCGGCTTCGCGGAAATTGAGGTGTTTTCTAAAAATGAAAATATTGCTTTAGGAAAACAAGTCAGCACGCCCGGTATAGCTACAGTATACCGGACACTGAAGGCATTAACGGATGGCTTAAACTTGTATGGTGAAACCCTTCCCATCCGAGCTTGGATGAACCAACTCGCCAATCGTCAAGTATTGGAAGCAGAGCGTTCTCTCGTCTTACAAGAGCTAGCACAACGTTATGAGAATCAAAAAACAAACCTTCGGCTCACTAGCTGGTTAGCGGCAATCTTACTACTGGGCACGGTGACCGTTTTTTGGTTCGGACACATTGCACGTGAACGTGCTATTGCTAGAACCCGTGAGCGTATCGCAGCGAACCTTCACGATGAACTCGGCGCGAATCTCCACGCCATTGGTCTACTCGGTGACTTTGCAAAGAAGATCATAGCGAGAAAAAAAACCACCAGCGAGTGGGCTGAACTCAATGAGGTGATTGATGAAGTACGCACACTCACTGAAGAAACTGGTGCGACAGCTCGCTACTGCACCAACATACTCGAAACCAAGGAAATCCATGCCAATTTGGTTGAGGAAATGAAACAAACTACCAGCCGGTTACTTGCCGATCTAGATTACAAAACTGCATTTCCTGGCGGAGATAGCCTAAACCAGCTGAAACCTCGCAGACGTATCGACCTCTACCTTTTTTATAAAGAATGCCTAACTAACATCATCCGCCATTCTGGTGCTACTCGAGTATCAGTATCACTGACAGCAGCTCACAATGACATCAGGCTAACCGTTAGTGACAACGGCCCCGGCCTCACTGATAATCAAATACCTGAGTCCCTACAGCGGCGTGCCAAAATACTAGGTGGTAGCGTCCACGCTGAAAGTTCAGATTCCGGAGGTACACAAATCACCCTAAAGCTCCAACCATCACGAGGACGCCTCTTCAAGTGGTAATATCTCCACTCAAATCCAAT